>JBKJXL010000087.1:0-4012 GCA_046716225.1 Candidatus Limnocylindrales bacterium
ACTCCACGTGGGGTGAGCTGCTACGGGATGTCGATGTTCCAGTTGGCGTTGACGTACTCGCCGGCGGCCGTCTGCTGTGCGGTCGTCAAGACGACGGGCGTGCCTTCCACTTTGGCGAGGCCGTCCAAGGCGGCCTGGTCGATCGTGCCGTCGGCGATCATCTTGTCCTGCAGGACCGGTCGGGCGAAGCCTTTCAGCCACTCGTTCTGGGCCTCAGGGGAGTACAGGAATTCCTGCCAGAGACGGGCGGCCGCAGGATGTGGAGCTTCCTTGTTGATGGCCTGGTAGTAGTACGAGGCCACGGGCGGGGAGTCCGAGGGCACGCTGACCTGCCAATCGATACCTTTGGTCTTGAGGTCCGCGGTCAGGCCCGCGTTGTTGTACTCCCAGTCGATGACGCAAGGGGTCTGTCCCGAGGCGATGGTCGCCGGGGTCGGGTCGACCGGCAGGAGGTTGCCCGCCGCGTTCAGGTCGTCGAAGAACTTCACGCCGGCGGAGATGTCGTCCGCCGAACCGCCGTTGGCCAGCGCGGCCATGACGACGCCATGGAGACCGGCCGAAGCCGCCTTGGGATTGCCGTTGAGCGCGATCATGCCCTTGTACTCGGGCTTGAGCATGTCGGCCACCGTCGCCGGGGCCGGGACCTTGTTCACGTCACAGCCGACGGACGTGAACCCGGCATAGTCGCTGAACCACAGGCCCGTCGACTCCTTGAGGTTGTCCGGGATGTCGGCCCAGGCCGCGACCTGGTACGGCGCGAACAGAGCGGTGTTGGCTAGGGCGATGCTCGGCGCGAGATCGAGGACGTCGGGCGCCTTGTCCGTACCCTTCTGATTGTTGACCGCGTCGATCTCCTGCTGGCTGTTGAAATCCAGCCCCTGCTCATCGACCTTGATCTTCGGGTACTTCGCCTTGAACTTTTCAAGGACGCCTTTGTAGTTGGCCCATTCCGGCGGCACGGCGACGACGTTCAGCGCCCCCTCGGCCTCGGCCGCCTTGACGAGCTCCTCCATGCCGCCCATCTCGGCCGCGGACTTGGCGGTCGCGGCCTTGCTCGACGTGCCCGAGCTCTAGCACGCGGCCAGGATGAGTGAGATGGCGGCAAGCGTCACGATGAGTCGCGATCTGGTGATGCCCACGGAAGTCCTCCTCTTGCGACCTTGGCCAAGCTGGCCAGCGATGTCCTGTCGAGTCCTCGCCAGGCGAGCCGTCGGTCCCTCCTCGGCCCGACTGCAGACGCAACGATACGCCTGCGCCTCGTGCGTCGGGACCCGGCGGTGCGAACGCTGCAGAGAGGTTGATTCGACGACGTTAACGCTCGGGTATCGCTCGCTGCAGTATCCATGCCGCGCGGCGGATCGGTCAGGCCCTGATCCACATCCCGACGGTGCCATTCAGCCCTCCGAGACGACCTTCGTCACCGCGCCTCTGTTCGAGGGTCGGAAGGAGGAACCCGGCCGTGCGCAGGTCCGAGTCATCGAACGCGGACGGAACGGCTGTCCCGGATGGGAGCGCCCCGGTCGCCGTCGGATCGTCTCGTGGGGTCGGATGGCAGTATCCGACGTACCTCGCGTTTCAGGCATCATCGCGTGGCGTACTCCTACGGACGACTAAGACGGGTGCGTATACTCCCTCGATCCGCGCCGAGCGTGTGGGGCGGTCTCCCGGAGGGCCACTGGATGACGGATGGCGGTGCCTCGGACGACGGGACGCGGACCCTGGCGGATCCGCTCGCGGAATCCCTCCGGATCGTCGATGCCGCCGACCGCCAGGGATTGCTCGTCCGGCTGATGGGTGGGATGGCCATCCGCGCCCATGCGCCGGACTGGCCGGCCCGCACCCGGCGCGTCGAGGTGGACCTGGATTTTGCGACGCGCTCGCGCGACCGGGGCGCCTTCTACCAGCTGCTGGAGGCGGAGGGCTACACGCCGGACAAGCGCCACAACGCGCTCTTCGGCGGCAAGCAGGCGTACTTTGTGGACGTACACCGCAAGCGCCCGGTGGATGTTCTGGTCGATAGCCTCGAGATGTGTCATCGCTTCGAGTTCGGCGATCGCCTCTCGGCCTCGAAGCCGACGCTGCCCCTGGCCGAGCTCCTGTTGTCCAAGCTGCAGGTGGTCAAGATCAACCGCAAGGACGTGCTGGACGCGCTGGTCCTGCTGGCCGAGCACCCGCTGGCCGACGACGACGGGGCAGCGGACGCGCGGACCGGCCAGGGCGCGATCAACGTGCCGCGGATCCTGTCCTTCACTTCGAACGACTGGGGCTGGTGGCGGACCGTGACCGGGAACCTGGACACGCTCGATAGGTACGTCGCCACGGAACTGGTCCCGGGCGACCTGGACCTCGACAACGGCCGGGACATCCTGTTCGATCCGTCAAGCCAGATCGCTGGGCTGCGGACGGCTATCGATGGCGCATCGAAGTCGACGAGGTGGAAGCTGCGCTCGCGCGTGGGCGAGCGGCAGGCCTGGTACAACGACCCTGAAGAGATGGGACACAACTGATGCGTATCTTCTTCGCCACCGATATCCACGGGTCCGACATCTGCTGGCGCAAGTTCCTGAACGCCGGCAAGTTCCACAAGGCGGACGTCCTGATCATGGGCGGCGACATGACCGGCAAGGCGATGGTGCCCATCGTCCAGGCGGCCAGCGGCTGGGACGTCACGCTCCAGGAGCAGCCGATCCACCTCGCCGACGAGGACGAGCTCGTCGCCATGGAGAAGCGCATCAGCGGGCGCGGCTACTACCCTGTCCGCCTCACGCGCGACGAGCTGGACACCTGGGCGGCTAACCCGACGCTCATGGAAGCCCGCTTCAAGACCGAGATGCTCGCCTCCGTCGAGCGCTGGATGGCGCTGGCTGACGAGAGGCTCGCCGGTTCGGGGATCCGCTGCATCGTGTCGCCCGCCAACGACGACATGTTCGAGATCGATCCGATCATCGACAGCGCGCAGATCGTCGAGCTGGGCGAGGCGAACACCATCGAGCTCGAGGGGTTCTCGCTCGTCTCGACCGGCTGGGCGAACCCCACGCCATGGAACACGTTCCGTGAGCTGCCCGAGCCCGAGCTCCGCGAGCGGATCGACGCCCTCGTGGCGCAGGTGGCCGACCCGCATCGCGCGATCTTCAACTTTCACGCTCCGCCGTACGGGTCGAATCTTGACAATGCCCCGAAACTCGACTCTGAGATGAACTACGTCGCTGGTGGCCAGGCCCTGGTCCCGGTCGGTTCACGAGCGGTCCGCGAGTCGATCCTCGCCTACGGACCGCCGCTCTCCCTGCACGGCCACATCCATGAGGGCAAGGGAGCCGTCAAGATCGGCTCCACCCTGGCGGTCAACCCAGGCAGTTCGTACGAGGACGGCGTCCTGCAGGCGGCGATCGTCGACCTCGATGCGAAGAAGGGCACGGTGAAGCGCTATCTGCTGATCAACGGCTGACGGCGTCACATCGAGGGGGAGGAGAGAGAGAGGGAGACAGCCCATGGCGTCCGATACGAACGCGACACCCGCACTGTTCCTGAGGAACGCGACCGGCCTCGTGAAGGGCTGGTCGGGGTTCGACGCATTCTCATACTCATTCATGTCGGTGAACCTGGTCACGCTGGGCATGTTCTACAGCCTGGCCGTGTTCGCCTACGTCCCCGGCGCATCGCCGGTCCTGTCGATCCTGCTGTCGGCGATCGCGGTGACCTTCCTGGCGATCGCCTATGCCGGACTCATCGCAGCGATGCCGCGCGCCGGTGGCGACTACATCTGGCAGAGCCGCGTCCTTGACGGGCTCCCAGGGATCATCGTCGGCGCGGTGGTCGGCGGTGTCGCCGGCTACCTCGTCTCGCAGGCCGCGGGCCTGGACAGCACGCTCGCCATCGGGGCCGGGGCGATCGGCCTCGTCGGCGGCGGTCTCATCGGCCGGCTCCGAGGCGGCATCGGCTTCGTCCTCGCAGCGACCGGCTGGTGGTTCATCCTGTCCTTGTGGGCGCCGATCTACGGCGCGATCCTGAATAT
>JBKJXL010000088.1:0-7352 GCA_046716225.1 Candidatus Limnocylindrales bacterium
CCCAGGTCCGTGACGGCCTGGCGTTCCAGGCGACGGAAGGCGTCTTCCCCTTCGTCGGCGAAGATCTCCGGGATGGACCGTCCCGCTCGGGACTCGATCCGCTCATCGAGGTCGATGAACGTCGCGCCGTGGCGCTGCGCGAGTCGACGTCCGACCACGCTCTTGCCGCTGCCGGGCAGGCCGACGAGCACGATGTCCATCGGCGGTCAGTCGTCCCCGCCGGAGCCGGCCTCGTCCGTGCCGGTCAGGCCGTGCGGATGTCCCGGGACGGGCGCCGGGATCGGTGCGGCGAGCCGCTCGCGATACGTGGTCAGGTTGCGCTTGACGTCGGCCATCGAGTCGCCGCCGAACTTCTCCATGACGAACGTCGCCAGGGTCAGCAGCACCATCGCCTCGCCCACGACACCGGCGGCGGGCACGACGCTGATGTCGCTGCGCTCGTAGTGCGCCTTGTCGACCGCCTCGCCTGTGACGAGGTCCGCCGAGGGCAGTGGACGCGCGAGCGTCGAGATCGGCTTGACGGCGCCGCGGACGACGAGCGGCTCGCCGTTCGTCACGCCGCCGGTCAGGCCGCCCGCGTTGTTCGTGCGGTGGACCCAGCGGCCGGCCTCGTTTCGTCCCTCGATCACATCGTGGACGCCCGAGCCGAAGCGGCGGGTCTGCTCGAAGCCCAGTCCGAACTCCACGCCCTTGACGATGTTGATGCTCATGACCGCGCCGGCCAGCGCCGCGTCCAGGCGTCGGTCCCAGTGGACGTACGAGCCAAGACCGATGGGCAGGCCGTGCACGACGACTTCGAACACGCCACCCACCGTGTCGCCGGCGGATCGAGCCTCGTCGATGCGGGCGATCATGCGGGCCTCGGCGAGTGGGTCCGGACAGCGGAGCGGGGAGGCGTCCGCCTCGTCCCGCGACAGGGTCGCCGCGACCGGGTCGAGCGCGACACCACCGACCTCGGCCGTGAACGACCAGGCCTCGATGCCCAGCTCCGCGAGAAAGGCCCGTGCTACGCCGCCGGCCGCGACCCGCGCGGCCGTCTCGCGAGCCGACGCCCGCTCCAGCACGTTCCGAACGTCATTGAACCCGTACTTGAGGGCGCCGGCGAGGTCCGCGTGGCCGGGCCGGACCCGGGTGACCGGAGTCGCTCGCTTGTTGCCCTCGTCGGACGCCGTACGAAGGGCGTCGGCGTCGTCCGCGTCTAGCGGCTCGACCTGCATGACCTTCGTCCAGTTCTCCCAGTCTCGATTGCGCACCAGGAGCAGGATCGGGGACCCGAGCGTCACCCCGTGGCGGACGCCGGCCAGGATCTCCGCACGGTCCTGCTCGATCGTCTGACGCGCGCCGCGGCCGTACCCGCGCTGACGGCGGGCCAGATCCACGGCGAGGCCGTCCGCCGTCAGCGACAGGCCCGCGGGCACGCCCTCGATCGTCACCCCCAGGGCGGGGCCATGCGACTCGCCGGCGGTCAGGAAGCGGAAGGCGCCCATCTGCGTCGAGAGGGTCAGCGAAGCCGGACGTCAGCCCGCGTCGCCGGACGCCGGTTCGACCGACGCCTCGACCCGGACTGGCCCGCCCGCGGGCTCGCCTTCGGCGGACCGGACGCCGCCGGCTCGGGCGGCCGCAAGGGCCGGCCCCATCACGGCCAGGGGTGCCGCCTGCCCGGTCCACAGCGTGAACGACGCGGCCCCCTGGTGGAGCAGCATGGCCTCGCCGTCGGACACCGACGCACCGGCTGCCTTCGCGTCGCGCTGGAGCCGGGTCTCGGCGTAGATGAGGTCCAGCACCATCAGCTCCGGATGAAGGATCTCGGCCGGGATCGGGCTCTCGTCGGTCGTAAGGCCGATGGATGTGGCGTTGATCAGGATCTTGGTCTTGGCGAGCTCGGCTTCGATGATCGACTCGTGCCACGGCATCGCCCGGAGCTCCATGTGCGACGCGCTCCGGCCGAAGTGCTTGACCAGGCCTTCGGCGCGGTGGAGATGGCGGTTGAACACGATGATCCGCTGGAATCCCTCGGTGATGAGTCCATGCACGACCGCTCGAGCACCACCCCCGGCCCCGAGCAGGACGGCGTGGCGCGGCATCTTCTGCTTGCCGACCAGTTTGTCCAGGGCGACCTTGAACCCGGGCACGTCCGTGTTGTGCCCGACCAGACGCTTGCCCTCCCGGGTGATCGTGTTGACCGCACCCGTCGCGTGCGCCTCCTCGGTGATCCGATCCATGAGCGGGACGACTCGCTCCTTGTGCGGGATGGTCACGTTCGCGCCCAGGAACGCATCCCCGCGCAGCTCGCCGATGGCATCGGCAAGCTCGATCGGCGCCTTGTCCCACAGCTCGTAGGCGGCGTCGATGCCCAGCGAGTCGAAGGCGGCCTGCTGCATCGCGCCGGACAGCGAATGGGCCACCGGGTGGCCGATCAGGACCACGCGCTTCGTCATGCTCGCACCCTTTCGAGGTCATCGAAGAATCCGGGATAGGAGATCGCGACTGAACCGGGCCGCGCGATCGTCGTGCGACCGGAGGCGACCAGCCCCGCGATCGCGAACGTCATCGCCAGTCGGTGATCGTCGAGACTGTCGGTGGCGGCTCCACGGAGCTGGGCGCCGCCGTGGATCCGCAGATCGTCGCCGTCCACGTCCACGCGGGCACCGAGGGCGCGCAGGCCGGCCGTCACGCCGGCGATCCGATCGGACTCCTTGTGGCGCAATTCGCCGGCGCCACGGATCGTCGTCGGACCATCGGCCACCGCCGCGGCCAGGCACAGGATCGGGATCTCGTCGATCGCCGCGGCCACGTCCTGTGGCGTCAGATCGATGCCGTGCAGGCCGGACGAGCGCACGGTCACGTCGGCCAGCGGCTCGCCGATCCCGTCGTCCGGACCCGTCACCGAGTGTTCGTCGAGGTCCGCGCCCATCCGCGTCAGGAGGTCAAGGATCGCGCGGCGCGTCGGATTCACGCCGACATCGCGCAGGATCAACTCGGCGTCGGGATGGATCGCCGCCGCGACCAGCCAGAAGGCGGCCGCGGACACGTCGCCGGGGACGCGCTCATCGATCGCCTGCACCGTCATCCCTCCTCGCACCGTTACCACCGCGCCGCCGTCCGGGTTCGTCTCGTTGATCACGTCCACCCCGCGGGCCCGAAGCATCCGTTCCGTGTGATCGCGGGTCGCCACAGATTCGCGCACCGTCGTCCAGCCCGCCGCTCGGAGTCCGGCGAGCAGGATCGCCGACTTGACCTGCGCGCTCGGGACCGGCGTCGCGTAGTCGATCGCCCGGAGTGGGCTGCGACCGATCACGGTCAGGGGAGGCAGGGTGTCGTCGTCGCGCGCCTGGAGTCCGGCCCCCATGGCCCGCAGGGGTTCGATGATACGAGCGACTGGCCGGCGTCGCAATGACGCATCCCCGTCCAGAGTGGCGGTCACCGGCAGGCCGGCGAGCATCCCCGCCAGGAGGCGCAGGCTCGTGCCGGAATTGCCACAGTCCAGCGGCCCGGCCGGCGCGGTCAGCCCAGCCGCGCCAGGCGACGACACGTCGTAGTCCACGGTCCGGCCTTCTCGGTCATGCCGCATGACGCTCGCCCCGAGCCATCCCACGACCTCGGCGGTCGACCGGACGTCGGCACCGTCACCGGCCCCGGCGATGTGGCTCGAGCCGGATGCGAGGGCGGCCAGGATCAGCGCCCGATGGCTGACCGATTTGTCGCCGGGCAGGCGCAGCTCGCCGCGCAGCCGGGCGGTCGCACGCACCTCGGCGAGATCGGTCGGCAGGACGGGCGTCACGCTGCCACTCAATGCTTGCTCAGGCCGCTGCCGCCCACGACCGTCTCGGTCGGCAGCGGATCCCCGTGCAGCGAGGCGACGCGCTCGTGGACCGGAAGGAGGGCGGCCATCAGGTCCCGGAACCCGTCGAGATCCAACTGCTGCTCGGCATCCGACAGGGCCTCGTCCGGAGTGGGGTGGACCTCCACCATGACCCCGTCCGCCCCGACCGCCACACCACCGATCGCCAGCGGCTTCACGAGCCAGCGCTTGCCGGTGGCGTGCGACGGATCCACGATGACCGGCAGGTGGGAGAGGTGATGGACGAGCGGGACCGCCGCCAGGTCCATCGTGTTTCGGGTGTATGTCTCGAACGTCCGGATGCCGCGCTCACACAGGATGACGTTGGGGTTGCCGGAGCTGACGATGTACTCGGCGGCCATCAGCCACTCCTCGATGGTGGCGCCGTAGCCGCGCTTGAGCATGACCGGCCGGGCGACCCGACCGACGTCGCGCAGCAGCGAGTAGTTCTGCATGTTCCGGGTGCCGATCTGGAGGATGTCGGCGTACTCGGCGACGATGTCGACCTGGCTGGGCTCCATCACCTCGGTGATGACCGGCAGGCCGGTGCGGTCTCGAGCCTCCGCGAGGTAGCGAAGCGCCTCGACGCCCAGGCCCTGGAACGCATACGGGCTCGTGCGGGGCTTGAATGCACCGCCACGCAGGATCGTCGCGCCGGCCGCCTTGACCGCATCGGCCGTTTCGAACAGTTGATCGCGGCTTTCAACGGAGCACGGCCCGGCCATCACCGTCAGCGATCCATCGCCGATGGCCGCGTCCAGGACGCGGATGACCGTGTCCTCCGGATGGAATTCCCGCGAGGTCAGCTTGAACGGCCGGCTGATCGGCGTGACCCGCTCCACGCCGGGCAGGGCCGCCAGCCGGTCGAGCAGCACCGGTCGACGCGAACCGATCTCGCCGACCACCGCGATCACGACATGGTCGCTTCCAGCGTGATCGAACGGCGTCAGGCCCTCCGCCAGGATCCGACCCTTCACGCCGAGGATCTCGGCTTCGCTGGCAGCGCTGGCCATCACGACGAACATCGGTCAGGGATCTCCTTGTCGGTCGCCCGGGCCAAACAAAAAAGCAGAGGTCTGACCTCTGCTTCGTTCGCCCGGCACGACCCGTGCTCCCGGTCCTAGGGACGGGGAACGCTCATGCCGGGCATCGAAAGTAGAAGACGTCACTCATGTGTATGAACGGACGGTACCCAACGTGAGGGCGCGAGTCAATGCGCGGGGTCCGTGGGACGAACGGTCGCCCGGGCGATGATCGCCTCGACGACCTCCGACTTCGCGTCCGCGTAGTGCTGGATGAACCGCCACTCGCGTCCGGCCAGGTCCTGCTTCGTGCGCTCGTACAGGTCACGGTCCTCGTCGTGGGTCCGGAGCCAGTCGCGGAACTCGGTCATGCGGTCGATCTCCGAACAGCCCTCGGTGAACGTGTGGAGATTGACGTTCGTGTCGGGCCCCTTGAAAACCCGGTGTTCGAACCAGTCGGGCTCGCGGATGCGCAGGATGTAGCCGGCCGTCTCCAGGTCGGGGACGTAGGCGGGCTCGTCCGACGAGTCGGGCACAGCCATGACGATGTCGATGATCGGCTTGGCCGAGAGCCCCGGGACCGATGTCGATCCAACGTGTTCCAGGAGCCGGACGCGGGCGCCGAGCGTCGCCCGGATCCGCGTCGCCTCGCGCTCGAATCGCACCGGCCAGGCCGGGTCGTACGGATCAAGGTGGATCGTCGACCCATGGACCGTCAGCGCACCGACGGTGATCGCCTGCAGGTCGTCGTCGCTGACCAGCGGCAGCCGGCCGGGCGTTCCGTCCGACAAGGTGTTCCTCCCACGGTGCGGTCGACGAGACCCGGAGCGTACCGCAGCCGGCCGGGCCGGACCCTCGTGGTAGCATGTCGGCCGCCGACGCCTCGGAGAGGTCGCATAGAGGTCTAGTGCAGCGGTTTGCTAAACCGCCATGTGGGGTAACCTGCATCGAGGGTTCGAATCCCTCCCTCTCCGCCACGGATCCGGCATCGCGTGCGCCCGTAGCTCAGTGGATAGAGCGTTAGGTTGCGGACCTAAAGGTCGTGAGTTCGAGTCTCGCCGGGCGCGCCAACACTTCACCAGCCAAGCGAGCCGTGACCTTCCACCGCCTGTGGATTGACGCAAGCGCAGGGCGTTCACGGCTCTAGGCCCTCCTGGCCGACCCGTCCGGCTGACCGGCCTAGTCACGCCGCGGGGCACATCGCCCCGATGAGGTCGTCACTTCGCGCGCGCGACCATGCCCTCGACAATGGACCCCAAGTGCTCTGCGGTGTCATCGCGACCGGCCGTAACGCCGAACGCGCCGGCCGCCAGCAACAGATTGCTTTGACGCCAGATGTGGAGCAGGTTCGCGTCCCATCCGTAAGCGGGCCCCTCCAGCGACACGCCTTCTTCGCCGTAAGGCGGCCGACCCACTCGCTCCATCGCCCACCCGGTCTCGGACTCGTGCACCTTGACCAGAACACCGAGGGCCGCCTCCGCGTCTGCGTCGCTCTCGTAGACAGCCGTCCACGTTACGAAGCCACCCTCCTCCCAATAGCTACCCTCGCCGGACGTGCCGATCCTGGTCATGCGGGCGTCCACGAAGCCTGGCTGCGCCGCAAGTGTGCTGTCCTTCAGAAGCACGACCGGCTGCACGAGCGCGTCCAGCCCGTCGGTGAGGTGGTCGAGCGTCATCCCGGCCTCGAGGTCGCCTTCGGTGAGCACGATTCGGGGTAGGTCGGCGGAGCCGAACGTACCCGGCGCGGAACTCGGCGACGCCGTCGGCGTAGAACTCGGCGAGCGGTCAGCGGTGGCTGATGGCAGTGCCTGCGAACATCCGGCAAGGACCACCGCCAACAGCAGTCCTCTGAGGGGCCCCATGCCCTCATGCTAGCCCATGCCCCAGGTCGCGATCGGCGACTACCCTGTGACCGAGTGAAGGACCCGAATTGAGGAACTGGATCGGCCAGGTCCGTGCCGGCCTCCCCTCCGCGTTGTACGCGCGGATCGCGTCGAGGTACGCCTGGCGATGGGTCGCGAGGCCGGTCGGTGTGAACACCACCTCGAGCGGTGTCCGGACCTCGACCTTGCGGGAGAACTGCTCCGGCTCCGATCCATAGGTGTGACGGACGATCTGGTTGCGGGACCGCCCACCGCCGCGTGGCGCCGGGCGGAGCTCCTCGGACACGCTGGCCGCGACCTCGTCGAAGTAGCTCCAGCATGCAAGCAGGAGGTCAAGCCGGCGCTCGAGGTCGGTCGCCGACACGACCTCCGCCTCGGTCCCGGACGGCATGTGCGCGATGCCCCAGAAGTCGGTCGAGCTCGAGCCCGTGTACCGCTCGACCACTTCGATAGTGCCCTGGCGCTCGAACGCGGCGGCCAGGCCGGCGCGTCCCGCGACGCCGGCGTAGCGCGGGACGTAGGCGGTGACCGTCGCCAGCGCGTCTTCCTCGGTCGCGCCCCAGCGATCGATCCCGGGCCAGTCGATCGCGGCCGCCACGACACGTC
>JBKJXL010000089.1:0-7236 GCA_046716225.1 Candidatus Limnocylindrales bacterium
CTGGCCGGGACCGGGTTGGACGTTGCCACGAGCGCGCCGGCCGCAGCGGTCAAGGCCGTGGGGGCCGTCTCGGCGCGAGCCGCGAAGCCCGTCGCCAAGGCCGCCGGCAGCGCTGCCAGGACCGCCAGGACCGCCGCGGGAAGTGCCGCGAAGACCGCGGGAAGCGCCGCCAAGGCCGCCGGGACCGTGACCACCCGCGCTGCCGCGTCGGCGACGAGGACCAGGAAGATCCCGGACGACGCCGGACCTGACGGAGCCGCATGACCGACACGGGCCACGGCGGCGCCGTCCGGGCGGCGGTCGATCTCGGCTCGAACTCCGTCCACCTCCTCGTCGCCGGGGTCGCCGACCATCGACTGGAGCCGCTCGTCGACGAGTCGGTGTTCCTGGGGCTTGGTCGGGCCCTGGATGGCGGCGGTCTGCTGGGTCCCGTGGCGCGCCGCGGTCTGGTCGAAGCGCTGGTCCACTACGCGGAGCTGGCGCGCGGTCTCGGGGCAGCTTCGATCACGTTCATCGGCACCGAGCCGATCCGGCGGGCCGCGGACGCGCCACGGATCGCCGACGAGGTCGAAGCCGCGACCGGGATCCCGCTCCATGTGCTGACCCACGAGGAGGAGGCGTACCTGACGGTCGTCGGCGTGATGGCCGGCCGGCTCGTCGATCACGAGACTCTGATCGTGGACATCGGCGGCGGCAGTTCGGAGTTCTGCGTCGTGGGCCCGACCGAGCGGCCGCGGGCGGCTGGACTCAAGCTTGGGTCGAACCGGCTCACCGCGCGGCACGTCAGCGGCGATCCACCCACCCGCGCCGAGGTGGAGGCCATGGTCGCCGAGGCCCTGTCGCTCCTGGCGGATGCCCCTGACACGACGCCGGCGGAGATCGTCGCGGTGGGCGGGACCGCCTCCAACCTGCTCAAGGTCGTCCCCGAAGCCAGCATCGATCTGGTCCTGACCCGCGCCCGGATCACGGAAGCGATGGACATCCTGGAGCATGAGACTGCCGCGGAAGCGGTGGAGCGCCACCTGGTCAAGCCGATCCGCGCGGCGATCCTGCCGGCGGGTGCGGCAATCATGGATGCGCTGCTCACCCGCTACGGGATGAGCCGGATCCGCGTGTCCGATGCCGGGATCCGCGAAGGCGCCATCCTGGTCGTCGATCACGTCGGGGTCGCGTGGCGCGACCGCCTACCCGATCTTGCCCATGGATGGCGCGACTGAGGCGTTCCTTCGGGTGCGCCCACGCTAGGGTCGCGCGCCGGAATCGGCTTGCGGCTTGCGCACGGCCTTGGCAAGGATCTGGTCGGGGGTCTTCACCACGTGAAGGGTGAAGCGCCGATGTCTCCAAGTGCGGGTGAAGTGCTCGATCGCGGCGACGAGGGCGCGGACGCTCGCGAAGCTGCCCCGACGGATCGCCTGGCGCGAGAGAATGCCGAACCAGGGCTCGATCTGGCTCATCCGCCGACAGCACGAGCGTCCCGTTGCGCTTGTAGTCGTGGGTGTGGCGCTCGACCTGGGCCGGGCTTCATCGGCAGCATCGGCTGGGGTCCGATCGAGCGCCTGGATCAGAAGGGGCGCCGCGCCTCCGAAGGGGCGCCGCGACTCCGCCAGATGGTCGTCCACAGAACCTTAGTCGTCATCGCAGCCCAGCGACATCGGTCGATGACCTCGTGTCGAGCGTGGGTCCAGCCCCAGCCCCGACCGGAAGGCCCTCCGACGCCGCCCAAAGTGCCTGCCGGCTTCCTTTTGGCGGAGTTAGCCGCCTCAGCGGCCGTCGACTCGGTCCTCCACCTTGGGCGGCCACCGCAACCCGGCCACG
This sequence comes from Candidatus Limnocylindrales bacterium, assembly GCA_046716225.1. GTDB lineage: Bacteria > Chloroflexota > Limnocylindria > Limnocylindrales > CSP1-4 > SPCO01. The sequence continues at coordinate 1,816 of JBKJXL010000089.1, forward strand.
GCGGCGGCGCCCGTTGGTGCACCGTTGATCCATCGGAGCCGGCGTCCAGACCGGCACCGGTCTCAGAGGGTGGAGACGACCCGCCCGAGCGCTCGCCGGAAGCCGATGCCCGCGACACCCCGCCACGGGACGGCGATCGCGCGGCGAAGCCGCGAGACCTCCTTCTCGCGACTGATCAGGTAGCGACCGATCGCCGCACTCTCCTGCGCCGAGAGCTCGCCGGCGTGCTCGACGAGGAACGTCCGTGCCATGGACCCCGCCACGTCCGCATCGTTCATCAGGCCCAGGTGGTCCTGCAGGGCCGTCACACGAGCGAGCAGCGGCGTGACCTCGGGCTCCAGGGCCTCACGGACGAACTCGAGCGTGTAGCGCAGCCACTTCCCGGCGATCCGGAGCTCATGGAGCGTCTCGATGTCGGCCCAGCGCAGGACCTGTTCGTAGGCGCGGACCTGTTCGTAGGCGGTCCAGATCCGCGATGGGGCGGTATCGCGCACCCGGTGCGGTTGGGTGGGTCCGACCGGGATCACCGCCGCGCCATCGGTGCGCACGAAGTCTCGGTAGTCGTCGACCCAGCGCTGATAGCGAGGCGAATCCAGCTCCCGGACCAGCAGCACGCGGGCATCGTCGCGGCGGCCGCGCCAGTCGCGCAGCATCGGCTCCAGCGCACGCTGTTCGGCGACCGGCAGATCGGCGCGGTAGGCGTCCACCGCTTCCAGCAGGACATCGAGGTCACGCACCGTGCCCAGTCGGGCCGCGATCTCGCGCAGGCCGGTCCGATAGCGCTTCGTCCGGGTGGCCCGGAACGATCCACCGAAGACACGCCAGGCGGCCCGTTGGCGACGTGTCGCGACGCGCATCGCGTGGAGCTCCTCGGCGTCGATGCCGTCCCGCGTGCCGGCCTCACGAGCGAGCATCCGGGCGAGGTGGAAACGCAGGACCTTTCTACCGGCCTCGGCCACGTGGTCCTCGGCGGTCACTCCGGGTGTCTTGCCGACGATGAGGCGTGCGTCGTCGGGCGGCTCCGGCGACTGGACCGAGTCGTCGCTGGTGGGTGTCACGCCGATGAAGTCGGCCAGGTCGGCGAGCGGCTCGGTCTCGGGCTCGTCGCCCTCGGTCGCCGCGTCGAGATCGTCGGTCGCCAGCCCGTCATCGGGATCATCGAGATCAGCCGCCGCTGGACCCGCCTCGCCCAGGACGGCGAGGGCGGTCTCGAGCTTGCCCGTGGACACCGAAGCCAGCGCCGGATCCGCATCGAAGATCGTCGCGAGCTCGGCCAGCCGCCCTTCCGCGCCACGGCGCAGCTCGGCCTCGAGTTCGGCGAAGCGGCCGACCTCACGGCCGTCGGCGATCACGGTCACCTCGTCGAGGCTCAGCTCGATGCGCGTGCCGGCATCGCGGATCTGGCGCCGGCGTCGGACCTGGCGGATCGTCACGAGCTCCACGAGCGGCGACGTTCCGGCGTGCTCCATGACGACCGAGCGAGCCGCCGAGGTCGGCCAGTCGGACGGGCCGCCGGTGGGGTCTGCAGGCCCTTCGAGTTCCTCGCGCCGCACGGCACCGCCGGGCCCAACGGTGTGGCCGAGCGACTTCACCGACACCGTCGTACCCGACTTCGATCGGCGGAGCCGGACGGCATAGCCCGCGAGGGCCATGGCGCCGTCGTCTGTATCGACGTAGCGATCCTCGATCCGGCTGGACTTGGCCGGCTCGTGCGCATCGAAGGCGCCCACCCGCGGCGCGGTCACATACCGTTCGGCTGCGGCGACGTCCGCCACGCGGTACTTCAGCTCCAGCTCGACGGGCGGCGGCGCAGCGACGGGCTCGAAGGTATCGGTCATGCGCGCGGGTCCAGCGATCCGACACCGGCTCCGGCCCGATGCGGCATGTGGAGGACCTCACCACGAACCAGGGCGTCCTCCTTGAGGGCCTCGAACGTATCGATCGAGCCGGGCCGTCCGTTGATGACCTCGGTGCGGATCCAGGTCGCGTCGGGCTGGAGCTGCCACGAGCGGCGATCGTCGGCCAGCATCAGGTCGATGATGCCCGCCAATCGCAGCCCGGCGTCGTGATCCTCGACGGGCACGATGGCCTCCACGCGCCGGTCCAGGTTGCGGTCCATCAGGTCCGCCGAGCCAATGAACCACTCGCGCGACCCGCCGTTCTCAAAGGACCAGATGCGCGAGTGCTCCAGGAACTCGCCCACGATCGAGCGGACCCGGATCCGTTCAGACAGGTCCGGGAGGCCCGGCTGGATGGAGCAGGCGCCGCGGACGATCAGGTCGATGTCGACGCCGGCGATCGACGCGCGGTAGAGCGCCTCGATGACCGCGACGTCCACGATGGCATTGAGCTTGAGGACGATCCGTGCCTGTCGACCGGCCTGGGCGTGGGCGATCTCGCGATCCACGAGCTCCAGGAACCGGGAGCGCAGGCTGTGCGGCGCCACGAGCAGCCGTCGGAATGTCCGTTGGCGCGACAACCCGGTGAGCACGTTGAACAGGTCCGTGACGTCCGCCCCGATCTCCGGCCGGCAGGTCAGCAACCCGAGGTCCACGTACAGGCGGGCCGTCTTGGGGTTGTAGTTGCCGGTGCCGATGTGGACGTAGCGGCGCAGGCCGGAGCCTTCGCGTCGGACCACCAGGGACGTCTTGCTGTGGGTCTTGAGACCCACCAGGCCGTACACGACGTGGGCGCCGGCGCGCTCCAGCTTGCGTGCCCAGATGATGTTGGCTTCCTCGTCGAAGCGAGCCTTGATCTCGACCAGGACCACGACCTGCTTGCCGCGATCGGCCGCGCGGATGAGCGACTGGACCAGCGGTGAGTCGCCGGAGGTCCGATACAGCGTCTGCTTGATGGTCAGGACGTCCGGGTCGTCCGCGGCCTGGGTGATGAACCGCTCGACCGAGGCGGTGAAGGACTCGTACGGGTGGTGGACCAGGATGTCGCCGGCCCGGATCGCGGCAAATACGTCGGCCGGCTCGTCCTCGTCCGGCGGGATGAGCCGCGGCGGTGTCACCGGCGTCCACATCGGGATCTTGAGGTCCGGCCGATCCAGGTCGGCGATCCGCCACAGGCCGGTCAGGTCCAGCATCCCACTGATCTCGTAGCAATCCTCCTCTTCGAGGCCGAGCCCGCGCATCAGGAGCGTCCGGGTGGCAGCCGGCATGGACCGTTCGACCTCGAGGCGGACGGCTTCACCGAAGCGCCGCCGCCGGAGTTCCTCCTCGATGGCCAGGAGGAGGTCGTCTGCCTCGTCCTCCTCGATCGCGAGGTCCGCGTTCCGGGTGACCCGGAAGAGGTGGTGCTCCAGCACCTCCATGCCGCTGAACAGCGCATCGAGATTGGCCTCGATGACCTGGTCGATGAGCACGAAGCGCGACTTCTCGACTTCGAGCAGGCGTGGCAGGATCTGCGGCACCTTCACCCGGGCGAAGCCGCGTTCGCCGGTCGCCGGATCGCGCAGACCCACCGCGATCGACAGGCTGAGCGTGGAGATGTACGGGAACGGATGGCCCGGATCCACCGCCAGCGGCGTGAGGACCGGGAAGATCTCGTCCAGGAAGCGCTGCCGGAGGGCTTCGTGGTGCTCGGGGATCGCGGCGTAGTCGAGGAGTTCGATGTCTTCCGCAGCCAGGGCACGTCGGACGTCCACGTAGATCGCCGAGTGCTCGCCGACGAGCTCAAGGACCCGGGACCTCGCCGCCGCGAGCTGTTCCTCGGCGGTTCGCCCGTCGGGCGCGCGAGCGGCCTTGCCGGCCTCGACCTGCTGGCGCAGACCCGCGACGCGGACCTGGAAGAATTCGTCGAGATTGCCGGCGAAGATCGACAGGAACTTGACCCGCTCCAGCAGCGGGTTGCGCTCGTCGCGCGCCTCGAAGGACGCGCGCATTGAATTCCAGCCAGGCAAGCTCGCGGTTGAGGTAGGGGAACTCGACCTCGGTCCAGGGCGCCCGCCGGGTCCGTGGTGCCACCGCTGGACGCGCCGTCCCGGCCTGGGGGGTGGGATCTGATCGGATCGCGGCCATCGGTGCGAGAGGACTCCTGGAGCTGGGCATGGGCGTACGGCGCCCCGGCCGGCGAGGATAGCATGGGTGCACTGGCGCCCCGGACTCCCCGATGGTCCCGGTCGGGGTCTGGCTCACGATCGGTTCAGGATTCGGCGCGGTACCGTCGCTCGCCGGTGGCCGCGTCGAGGAAGACCCGCATGTGGTGACCGGACGTCGGATCCACGAAGACCTCGTTGGTGGGTGCGAAGCGGAGCTCCATCGGTGTATCCAGGGGTTCGCCGCCGCCGGGCCCCACGGGATGGCTCGTCCGGTCCAGGGCGTCCGACCGGTAGCGCATCCGCTCGAGCAGTGCGCCCACGATCAGCGCACCGCCGAACAGGAGCGAGTAGAGGCCCGCTATCGTGCCGCCGAGGTCGGGCAGCGCGATGAGCAGGAGGCCGACGACCGCAAGGATCGCCCCGCTGATCAGGATGAGCAGCCGCGCGATCCCGATCCCGAGGCCCATCGCCTACTCCAACGTGGTCGGCGCCGAGGACGGATCGTCGGGCGACACGACGACCGCGGTCCCGTAGGCCACGATCTCGCTCATCGAGCCAGACAGCGACGAGCTGTCGTAGCGCATGGAGAGGATCGCGTTCGCGCCGAGCAGGGTCGCGTTGGCGATCAGCCGGTCGAGGGCTTGGCGGCGGGAGTCCTCCAGCAGGCTCGTGTACTCATGGATCTCGCCGCCGCCGAGCGAGCGAAGTTCGGCCATCAGGTTGCCGCCGATGCCGCGACTGCGGACCACGAGCCCGAACACCATGCCCTTCGATTCGGTGATCCGGTGGCCGGCGACGAACGGGGTCGTGACGACGATCATGCGTGCTCCTCGTGACGGTCTGCGATCGGCGATGCGGGTGTCACACCGGACCGTCGCCGGGCGCACTCGGTGCACGGGCAATACTCGCGCAACATCGTGAACGTGTAGTAGCCGGTGTGATGGCCGTCGCCCCAGTGCGGCGCGATGGCGTACCCGCCGATCATCGAGACATCGGTGAGCCGGATCTGCTCAGCGCTGAGGGTCGGGGCGCTATCGAGCCAGCCGGGCAGACCGGCTTCCCCGCGGCAGAACGCACACGGGCACAGCCAGCGCAGCGGCAGCATCTCGTAGACGGTCTCGTGGCCGTCGCCCCACACGATCGCGAGGCGGCCGGCCGCACGGTCGGCGTGGATGGAAACCGGCGTGACCCTGTCGGAGGGTGTCGAAGGGATGTGCATCGCTTCGATCGTACTCGTTTGCGCGAAGATGGCATCGGATGGACGACGACGCGATGGACCCGCTGGCGGCCCCGTTCGCGCACCCGCCACAGGCCGTTGCCCGAGCGCTCGAGGTGGACCCGGCCGACGGCCTGCCCGCTGCGGAGGTCGAGCGCCG
>JBKJXL010000090.1:0-16119 GCA_046716225.1 Candidatus Limnocylindrales bacterium
GAGCCCGGCCGCGCGAGCGGCATGCTTCACCGCGGCCCAGGCCTGCTGACGGGCCAGGCGATGGCCGCGATCCCCAAGGAACAACGACCCACCGCGGCGCGGTGCCACGTGCCCGAGCGCGAGCAGGCCGACTCGGGGCCCGGCGATCCAGATCTCGAGACGATCGAGCGCGACGTCACCGACCGGCACGAGCCGCTCCTTGTCGCCTTTTCCGATGACCCGCACGAAGCCGCCGTCCATCGAGAGGTCCTCGCGGTCGAGGCGCAGTGCCTCGGAGACGCGAAGGCCGGCGGCATAGAGCAGCTCGAGGAGGGCCCGCGAGCGGATGCGTCGGTCGCGATCCGGCTCTTCGGGGTCGTCGCCGCCGGCCGCCTCGAGGAGCCGTTCCGTCTCCACCACCGTCAGCGTTTCCGGCAACAGGCGCTGGGGCTTCGGGAGCTGGACGTGTGCGGCGATGTCACGCTCGATCAGTCCCTCGCCGTAGGCGAACCGGTAGAAGCCCTTCAAGGCGGCCGCGCGGCGGCGCAGGCTCGACGGTGCCAGTCCCGGGTCGCCCGGATGTCCCCGGCGCGTACGGGCCGCCAGGTAATCCACGGCGACATCCGGGGTTGTCGCCCACTGCCGAGCCGTGCCACGGGCATCCGCAAAATCGCCGAGGTCGCCGCGATAGGCACGGATCGTGGCATCCGAGAGGCCGCGCTCCACCTGCAGGAAGGTGAGGTACTCCTCGATCGCGCGGTCCAGGTTCGTCGTGGTCACGGGCCTCGCCTCAACCGACGCCGGCGCCCTCTGAGCGCCACGCCTCGGCTCGATCCAGCAGCTCACGAGCGGACGCCATGGTCGCCTGCCCGCCGCCCTCGCCGCCGAGCATCTGCGCGAGTTCCACGATCCGGCCCTCGCGATCGAGTGCCTCCACCTCGGTCACGGTCCGGCCGCCACGCTCGCGCTTCGCGATCCGGTAGTGCACGTCCGCGTGTGCCGCGATCTGCGGCAGGTGGGTCACGCACAGGACCTGGTGTCGTCGCGCCAGGGCCCACAGGCTCCGACCCACGGGATCCGCGCTCCGACCCCCGATCCCGGCATCCACCTCGTCGAACACGAGCGTCGGCGTGTCATCCGCCTCGGCGAGGACCTGCTTGATGGCGAGGGCCACCCGGGACATCTCACCGCCCGACGCGATCCGTGCGAGCGGACGGGCCGGCTCGCCGGGATTGGGTGCCAGGACGAAGACGACGAGGTCCGCCCCGGCGACGTCGAAGGCCACGGCGTCCCCATCGATTTCGATCGCCGCTTCGTCCGGGGCGGCCGGGCGGCGGCCGAGCGAGACGTCGAAGATGCCGGATGGGAAGCCGAGCTCGATCAGGACGCTGGCTACCGCCGCGGACAGGATCGTCGCCGCGGCGGCACGGGCCGTCGAGAGCACCGCGGCGGCGGCGGCCACCTCCCCGAGGAGGCGCGCATCGTCCGCTTCGCGCCGGGTGCGCTCCCCATCGAGGCCGCGCAGGCGCTCCACCTCGAGGGCCGCGCGTTCACCGTGCTCGATGACGGCCGCCTCACCCTCGCCGTAGCGACGCTCCAGCGCGTAGATGACCCCGAGCCGCTCCTCCATCGCCGCGATCGCGCGCGGATCGTGTTCGACGGTCTCGGCCAGGAGGCGGGCCTCGGCGGCGACGTCGGCGAGCTCGGCCTCCAGGCCGGCCAGGCGTTCGGCCAGTGGCGCGAACCGCGGATCCACGCGCGCCACCGAGCGTGCCTCGCGCAGCGCCTGCGCCGTCGCCTCACGGGCCCCGCCCGGGTCGGCGGTCAGGGCATCGTGGACGGCGGCCGAGCCTCGGGCGATGGACTCACCATGTTGGGCGGCCGCCAGCCGACCCCGGATCTCGTCCGCCTCGCCGACGCGAAGACGGGCTGCCGCGATCTCCGACGCCTCATGGTCAGCCAGCTCCAGCCGTCGCACGAGCTCGTGCGGGCTGACCGCCAGCCCGGTCATCACCGCGCGGTTCTCGCGCCAGGCCGCGACGGCTCGCGCCATCGCATCGCGCTGTACGTCATGACCACCGTACCCGTCGAGCAGTTCGCGCTGCCAGCGCTCGTCGAGCAGTCGCTGTTGGTCGTGCTGCCCGTGGATCTCGACGAGCGGACCGATCTCCTCGGCCAGGCGGGACGCGGTTACCGCAGCGTCATCGAGACGAGCCATGGACCGACCGTTCGCCGCGACCTCCCGGACGGCGATGCGCGCCTCCGGCAGATGATCGAACAGGGCCTCTACCCGGGCCGACTCCGCCCCGTGCCTGACGAGGCTGGTATCGGCGCGATCGCCCAGCGCGAGTCCCAGGGCGTCGATGAGCAGGCTCTTGCCGGCCCCGGTCTCGCCGGTGATGACGTTCAGCCCGGGGCCAAGCGCCAGCCGCAGGCGATCGATGAGGGCAAGGTCCGTGACCGTGAGTTCCAGCAGCCGTCCGCCGCGGTCGCTCGCGCTCACCGGCCGGCCGTCACGATGGCAGCAACTCCACCTTGTGGCGGAGCAGATCCCAGTACGACAGCGCGCCGGCCGGTTCGACGAACCGGATGGGGCGATCCACGGCACGAACCTCCACGACGTCACCGACCTGGAGCGGCACGTCCTCGCTTCCATCGATGGAGACGAGCGCCTCGTGCGCATCCACGACGGTGCACCGGACGACCTGCCGCGGACTGACCACGACGGACCGGAATGCCGAGAGGTAGGCGGCGATCGGCGTGATGATGAGGATGCGGCTGACCGGATCCACGATCGGGCCGCCGGCCGAGAACGAGTAGCCCGTGGATCCGGTGGGACTGGACACGATCAGGCCGTCGGCGAGGAACGTGGCGAGGTGGGTCCCGTCGATCGACACGTCCAATCGGCACACCCGCGCGAGCGAGCCACGCGCGACGACGATGTCGTTGAGGGCGACGTGGCGGTCCGGATCGATCGGCCGGTCGCGGCGCAGGATCCGGCCTTCGAGCGCCATACGCTCGTCGATCCGGTAGTCGCCGGCGACGACCAGGGCGAGCACGGACTCCAGTTCGCTCGCCTCCGCCTTGGACAGGAACCCGACCTTGCCGAGGTTGATTCCAAGGATCGGCACATCCACCTCGGCCACCGCGCGGATCGTCCGCAGGAAGGTGCCGTCGCCGCCAAGCACGAACACGATGTCGGTCGTGGGAAGCTCCGCGAGCTGACCCGCGAAGTCAGCTGCCTGGAGCGCCCAGTGCTCGATGCCGCGCGCCTGGCACCAGCCGGCCGCGCGCTCGGCCAGCTCCGTTGCGTCAGCGTTCGTCGGGTTGTAGGCGAAGCCGATACGGGTCACGGTCACAAGCCCGTCACCTCGGCGATCCGCTCGCCGATGTCCGCACGACCCGGACCCAGGGCCAGGTCCAGCAGGAACTCGCGGTTGCCTTGCGGCCCGGTGATCGGCGAGGCGATGACGGCCCGTGCCCCGAGGCCGATCGCCTGGGCGACCGCGACGACGCGCTCCAGCACCTCGCGATGGACGGCCGGGTCACGGACGACACCGCGATCCGTCCGACCCTTGCCGGCCTCGAACTGCGGCTTGACAAGGGGAACGATGTGCGCTCCTGGCGCCAGGGTGGAGGCGACGGGGGCCAGCACCAGCCCGAGCGAGATGAACGATACGTCGATGGTGGCAAGAGCGATCGGCTCGGCGAGGGTCGTCGAGGTCAGGTCGCGAGCGTTGGTGCGCTCCATGGACACCACTCGCGGATCGCGTCGGAGCGATTCGGCGAGCTGTCCGCGACCCACGTCCAGAGCGTAGACCCGGGCCGCACCGCGCTGCAACAGCACGTCCGTGAAGCCGCCGGTGGACGCGCCGACATCCAGGCAGACACGGCCTGCCGGATCGACCTCGAAGGTGTCGATCGCGGCCGCCAGCTTGTGCCCACCGCGGCTGACGTACGGACTGGGCTCCAGGATGGAGATCGGCACGTCCGCTTCAAGCAGGTCGCCGGACTTCCGGTCACGACGGGCGGCGTCACCCTCCCCCACCCTGACCTTGCCAGCCATCACGAGTGCCTGGGCCCGGCTGCGCGAGTCGACGAGACCCCGCTCCACGAGGAGCTGGTCCAGGCGCATCCGTTCCGGGCGGGCCGACGTCGCGGGACTCACCCGCCTATCGTGGCACAGCCCGCTGCACCGGGACTCACCCGGCGTCGACGTCGCTCGGCGTCAGGATGAGCTGGACGAGCAGGAGGCCGATCGCCCCGCAGGAGATGACCACACCTGTGGCGAGGTCGAGACCCCAGCGCAGGTCGTCGCCCAGGGCGAGCGTCGCGAAGTACGCCACGATCCACGCGGTCGGTGCCGCGACCGCGATCGCACGAACGCGCCGGCGGGTCCCGCTCCATGGCCTGAGCGCGAGCCCCAGAGCCTCCACGACCAGCCCGCCGACGACGATCGCCGGCAGGAAGCGCAGTTCGTCCTCCACGGCCGTGACGAGCGCCACCGGCAGAACGAACACGACGAACGCCATGCCGGTCACCCACAGCCCGATATGCCACGCCGTCAGGAGGACCGCCGCGAGCGCGGCGATCGCGAGAAGCAACCTGGCCACATCGAAGGCGTCCCGTGTGTCTGCCGTCTCGTCCGGCGTGAGCAGGCGACTCGAATAGACGAGCGCGGCTCCATCGCTGGACCACGGCTCGCTCGAGATGAGCGTCAGGAATCGATCGTCGTCCGTGTGCCGGGTGACCACCCCGGTCGCCACGTCCATCGTGCAGACTTCGTCGCCGCCCTCCGTCGAGCACATGAACGACATGGTCCGGTCGTCCGGCGACCAGCCGGGCATCCACTCATCTCCCTCGAGATCGGCCACCAGGCGGACGTCCGATCCGTCGGGCGCCATGGACCAGATGTCGTAGTCGCCGCCGCGGTCGCTCGCGAACGTGATCCGTGATCCATCCGCCGTCCACGCGGGCGACAGGTCGACGTAGGGATCGTGCGTCAGCTGCGTCGCCTCGCCGCCGTCGGGCGAGACGGCCCAGATCTCGAAGTCGCCGGATCGCTCCGAGTGGAAGACGATCGTGGTGCCGTCCGGAGACCACGACGGACCGCCGTCCGTCCCCGGTGCGTCGGTCAAGCGGATGGGTTGGCCGCCGGCGATGTCGCGCACGAACACGTCATGCTCATTGCCGCTCGTCCGGCCCGGCGCGGCGTCGCCGGGTCCTGGGGCCGGTGCCGCCACCGGCGGGGGCTCGGCCTCACGGTCCGACACGGCCGACATGTAGACGATCCGCTTCGAGTCCGGCGACCAGGAGATCCAGCCCTCCTGCTCACGCGACGAACCGAGCTTGCGTTGCCCACCGCCACTCTCTCGCATGACTGCGATGTCGCCGAAGTGCGCGTAGGCGATCCACTTCCCATCCGGCGACCAGGACGCTTCCTGGACCCCGAACGCGTTGTTCAGGCGCAATTCGGTCCGACCGTCGAGACTCACCGTCCGGATCCCCGACGCTCGATCGCGCCGGACCTCGAGCTCCTCTTGGTCTGGCGGCGCGGCGGCGGCCGGCGTGTCCACGAACGGCGAGATTGGCAGGACCGGGATCGCGAGGGACGCCAACATGAGTCCGGCTGCCACCATCGCCGGCGCCTGCCGCGGGCGAGGGACCGCATCGGCTTCACGCGACCGGCGGCGGGCCGATCGAAGCGGGCCGGCCACGATCAGCACCAGTCCGGCCGGGATGAGCAACCGCGAGACGCCGAGCCCGCCGGTCACGCCTTCCAGGCGTCCGAACGGTGCCGTCACCAGCAGATCGATCAGGGGGTAGACCGCGAGGAGTCCGACGCCGAGCACGACCGAGTCGTAGCCCGCCGGGAGGGCCGCCCGCCAGGCGTGACCGCGCCGCATGGCGCGATCGGCCGAGAACACGATGAACAGGACCAGCCCGATGAGTGCCGCATATGCCGGGACGTGCCACTCGGTGAACGTGTCGTTGTCGAGCCGGTCGTGAGCGCCGGCCCACAGCACCAGGTAGACGCCGACCACGAGGATGGTCGCGAGGGCGACGAGAATCGCTTCGAATCGAGCCGACGCTGCTGGCGATGCGGCTGCTGGGCCCCGGCGGCCGCGATCGCCGCGCCGCTCACGCGATGACTCCCCGCCAGGTGCCGCCACAGTCACCCTCCGCTCCGAGCCGGTCTGGCGGCATCCTAGCCGCAGGGCGTTGACCCGTCACATGACACTCTAGCGTCAGCCGCTATACCCCTTGTCGCGCCCGGCGCGACGCGGGCGCCACCAAGACACCCGTCGTCCGCGAGTCGACGATCCCTGGCTGAAGCGGGCGTCGTGCCACCGCCGAGTCCAAATCGGAGTTCTCTAGCCTGAATCGACGTGCCGGGGACGACGTCTGCGCAACAGCACATGGCCGACGATCGTGGGCATCCGTCGTCGCCTGCCGGTCGACAAAGCGCCAGGTGAGGGCCATCTGCTTGGATGTGACGATGCCAGTCACGAGATCATCCGTCGCTCGCGAGACGACACGCCGGCTTCGTCAGATCGAACGTCAAGCCGGCGAGGCCATCCGGCGGCTGCGAACGGACGCAGGGCTGTCACTTGGCGCACTCGCACAGGTCGCTGGCGTGCACAAGTCGCATCTCGCCCGGATCGAGGCCGATGAGGTCCACGCCAGCCTCGCCATCCTCACGGCGATCGGCGTTGCGCTCGGGGCCGACCTCAGCGTTCGCTACTTCCCGGGTGCCGGGCCACGGTTGCACGATCGGTTCCAGGCCGCGTGGTCGAAGCCCTGTTGCGGTCGCTCGACACTCGCTGGCAGGTGGATCTCGAGGTGCCGATCACCCAGCCCGCCCGCGGAGTCATCGACATCGTCCTGACCGATCGGCTGGGCGGAGACACGGTCGCGGCCGAAGTCCAATCGGAGCTCCGGCGTCTCGAGCAGCAGGTGCGCTGGAGCGCTGAGAAAGCCGATGGCCTGCGAGTCCGACTCGGCGCTGCGAGTCCATCGGTCTCGAGCAGCGCCGTCTCGAGGCTGCTCGTGCTCCGCTCGACGGTCGCGACGCGCGAGATCGCACGCCGGTACGAGGCCACGTTGAGCGCCGCGTATCCGGCCCGCGCGAATGACGTGTTCCTCGCGTTGACCTCATCCTCGACACCCTGGCCCGGCGACGGACTCGTGTGGGTCCATCAGCACGGCCGAGACTGGTCGCTGATGGGCTTCCCGCCCCGGCACGTGACACTCGGACGATGAGCGCGCGCTCCGATGCGCGCGCGCTCCGTCGACGCGTGATGGGCCCGACGACACCGTCGCGTGGTGGTCGACGGACCCTGGGCAACGGACCGCGATCGGGCCGAGATAGCCGCCCATAGACGTTCGTACGGCAACATCGTCGCGAGGGACGCGACGCGGACGGAGCTGCGGCTCATCGTCAGCGGCCTTGAGCAGCAACCATTGCGCCCGGCGCGACACCGACCGTGCATCTGGGAGGCCAGCGGCGGCGGCCCATCGACCACGCCGCGCTACGTCCTGGTCAGCTCGTCGAGCCGGCCGGGGACGAATCCGGGACCGCGTCCAGGGCGGCGAGGGTCAGGCGGACCTGATCGGCCAGACCGGGCGCATCCAATCGCAGGACACGACGCAGATCCTTGACCGACCCGTGATCCACGAAGCGATCGCCGGGGATCCCCACGATGTGCACCGCTACGTCGCGAAGGGCGACGTCGGTGAGCCGGGCTGCCTCGAACAGCTCCAGCACGCTGCTCCCGAACCCACCTGACACCACGCTCTCCTCGAACGTCACGACAAGGCGCTTGCCGCGAGCCTGGTCCAGGATGAGCTGGCCGTCGAGCGGCTTGGCGAACCGCGCGTTGATGACGCCGATGGACCACCCCTCAAGGGCCAGCGCCTCGGCGGCCTCGAGGGCACGGGCGACGATCGGGCCGAAGCCGACGAACAGGACATCGCCCCCTTCACGGAGGACTTCGCCGCGTCCGACAGGGATGACCGACGGCTCGACCGGCGCCAGGCCGAATCCGGCATCGCGCGGGTAGTGCAGGGCGAACGGATGGTCCTGGGCGAACGCGGTGTGCAGCAGTGACCGCAGCTCCTGCTCGTCGCGCGGACTGGCGATGACGAGGTTCGGCAGCTGCCGCTGGGCTGGCAGCGTGAACATGCCCTGGTGGCTCGTCCCGTCCTCGCCGACGAGCCCGGCGCGATCCACCGCGATCAGGACGGGCTGATCGTTCTGGCAGACGTCGTGGACGATCTGGTCGAAGGCGCGCTGGAGGAACGTCGAGTAGAGGGCCACGACCGGGCGCAACCCGCCGAGCGCCAGTCCGGTCGCGAACGTCACCGAGTGCTGCTCCGCGATGCCGACATCGAAGAATCGCTCCGGGAACTCGGCCTGGAACCGGGCCATCCCGGTGCCGGTCGGCATCCCCGCCGTGATCCCCACGATCCGTCGGTCCGCCCGGGCCAGGGTGATGAGCTCGTCCGCGAAGACGGCGGTGTAGTTGGGCGACTTCTTCGGCGCCTCGACGGCCGGCCTCGGTGGCGCGGCGTCATCTGCCATCGATTCGGTCGGCATGGGCGTCGCGGCCGAGCGTGTCGAGGCCGGAGCGCCGGCTCCGCTCCTCGCGCCATCGTGGGCGTCTGCCCCGGGGTTCAGCGACATCGGCGGCAGAGCGGCCCCGTGGAACGCGACCTGATCCGCCTCGGCCGGCCGGAAGCCGCGGCCCTTCTGGGTCCGGACGTGGACGATGGTCGGTCCGGGCAGCTCCAGCGCACGGCCCAGCGTTTCGAGCAGGGCGTGCATGTCGTGGCCCGGTACGACGCCGATGTACGTGAGCCCCAGGTCCTCGAACAACTGTCCGGGCTGGGCGAAGTTGACGACCGACTTGCGCAGCCGTTTGCTCCATTCGAGCGTCGAGGGTCCGACGACGGGGATGCGCTCGACGGTCCGGTCGTAGGCGCCCTTGCTCTGGCGCCAGGCGTTCGAGAGCTTGATCTGCGACAAGTACTTGCTGAACGCCCCGACCGTGGGGCTGATCGACATCTCGTTGTCGTTGACGACGATGAGCATCTGGGTCTGGCGCTGGCCGATGTCGTTGAGGGCTTCGAGGGACAGACCGCTCATCAGGGCGGCGTCCCCGACGACGACCGCGATCCGCTCCAGCCCGTGGCGGATATCACGCGCCTCGGCAAGGCCCTCCGCGATCGACAGGCCGGTGCCCGCATGGCCGCCATCGAACACGTCGTGCTCGGACTCCGAGCGTCGCGGGAACCCGCCGACGCCGTCCAACTGGCGAAGCGTGCCGAACCGCTCGAGTCGGCCAGTGAGCAGCTTGTGGGGGTACGCCTGGTGGCCGGTGTCCCACACGATGCGGTCGCGCGGCGACTCGAGCAGGCGATGGAGCGCGATCGTCAGCTCCACGACACCGAGCGACGAACCGAGGTGCCCGCCGGTCTCCGCCACGGTCGCGACGATGGTGTCGCGGATCTCGGCGGCAAGCTGGGCCAGCTGGATCTCGTCCATCCCGCGCAGATCGGCGGGCCCCTGGAGTTCGGACAGCATCGACATCGCGCGTCAGTGTAAACCTGTTCCCGTCGAGTCGCGAGTTTCTTCGCGGCCGCGCGGTGGTACGTTTGCGCGAGTCCATACTTAGAGTCCACACCCGGAGTCCGAGATGGCTGACACGGTCCTCGAGGGGTTGGAGCGGTCGATCGTCGGGCGGGTGATGCGCCCAGGAGATGCCGACTTCGACGACGCCCGACAGACCTTCAATGCGACGGTCCAACGGCAGCCGGCCGTCATCGTCCAGCCCGACGACACCGCGTCGATCGCTTCGGCCGTCCGGGCCGCGATCGCCGCCGGACTTCCCATCTCGGTGCGAGGCGGCGGCCACAGCGTCGCAGGCCACTCCATGGCCGACGGCGCCGCGTGCGTGGACCTGCGCCGGATGCGCGGCGTCGCTGTCGACCCCGCAGCCCGACGGGCGATCGTCCAGGGTGGCGCGGTCTGGGAAGACGTGGATCGAGCGACGATGCCGCACGGCCTGGCGACCACAGGCGGGACGTTCTGGGACACAGGCGTCGGTGGGCTGACGCTGTCGGGCGGTATCGGGTATCTCATGGGCACGAGTGGTCTGACTTGCGACAACCTGTTGCGCGCGACGGTCGTCACGGCCGCGGGTGAGCTCGTGGAGGCCGGCCCGGCCGGCGATCCAGAGCTGCTTTGGGCCCTGCGCGGTGGCGGCGGGAATTTCGGGATCGTGGCGGAGTTCGAGTTCCGCCTGCAAGCGATCGGTCCCCTCCAGGCCGGCCGGTTCGTGGTCCGGCTCGACCGGGCCGTCGAAGCGCTCCTTGGGATCGCCGCCTTGGTCGGCCACATACCCGACGAGGCGATGATCTACGCCGCCGGTCCGAGGGTCGAGGTCGCCCCGTCCGGGGACGAGGCGCCCGTCGGGCCAGCCGACTTCCTCGCGTTCTACGTCGTCTTCCAGGGATCGCCCGACGCCGCCGAGGCCGCCCTCGCACCCATGGCGGCCCTTGGCGGGGTGACCGGGGGCTTCGAGACCCAGTCCTACGAGGCGGTCCAGCTCGGCAACGGGACGCTCCCGTTCGGTCTTCGCCACTATTGGAAGGGCCATCTCGTTCGCGACATCGAGCCAGCGTCGGCCGAGGCCATGGTCGCCGCGATCCGATCGCGACCGAACGAACAGTCGTTCCTGCTCCTCGAGGCGTTGACCGGGCAGGCTCGACGCGAACCAGACGGCGGTGCCGCGTTCGGACAGCGAGGGGCACGCTGGAACGTCAGCGCGCTGGCCATCTGGGAGGACCCCACCGATGACCCGGATCAGATCGCGTGGGCCCGTCGGACGGCCGACTCGCTCGCGCCCGCGTCGTACAGCGGAGCGGGGTACGCCAACTACGCCCCGCACGACGAGTCGGACACGCGAGTCCGGGCCGCCTACGGCCCGGAGCGGTTCGCGCGACTCCAGGCGGTCAAGCGTCGCTACGACCCGGACAACGTCTTTCGATTCAACCTCAACATCCCGCCCGCCTGACGCCGTCAGGCGTCGTCGGTCGCATCCTCCGGACGGACATCGCGGGCCGCGATCGCGCCGCCGGCCTGGGCCATCAGCTGCTGGACCTTGAGTTCCGCCTCTGCGAGGAGTCGCTCGCAGCGCGCCTGCAGGGCGACGCCACGTTCGTAGAGCGCGATGGACGCCTCGAGGGCCTGGCCACCGGATTCGAGGTCGGCGACGGCCCGCTGGAGCTCCGCGAGCGCCTCGTCGAAGCTGAGCGCGTCGACGGTCGCGTCGGTCGTCGGGTCAGTCGTCGTCACCGGGTCCCTCATCGTCGTCGTCCATCAGCCGCCCGAGTCGCGGCGCGACCAGCATACCCACCCACACGGCCCCGACAACGATGACGCCGACGATCACCAGGTAGAGCAGGCCGACGCCCAGCTCGTTCACGTCTTGCCTGGCTCATCCACGGTCGCCGGCAGTGCACCACGGGCGACCCGCACATCCAGGCGCGTCCTCGCGGGTGCCTCGGTCGGGTCCCGGACGATGGCGCCATCCTCGGCGCGGCGGACGATGGCGTAACCCCGCTCCAGGGTGGCCTGCGGCCCGAGCACCGCAAGGGCGGCTCCGGCCGTCGCCAGGTCCGTCCGCGAGATCGCCGCGCGGCGAGCGGCGAGTTCGTGCACGACGGCCGCACGCCCGAGCCGGCCCCGCTCGCCGGCCAGCCGTCCCGCGACCGCCCGGGTGGCCCGGTCGATCAGGAGGCCGACGCGCTCTCGCGAAGTGGCCAGGCCGGCGACTGGATTCGACCGTTCCAGGGCCCGTCGCTCCGCGGTGAGCCGGCTCCCGGCATCAGTGAGGCGTCGCGTGGCCACCGCGTCCAGGCGGCGACGGGCGACGCCCAGGTTGGCGATGAATTCGGTCCGGTCCGGCACGACGATCTCCGCCGCGGCCGATGGCGTGGGGGCGCGGACGTCGGCGGCGAAGTCGACCAGGGTCACGTCCGCTTCGTGCCCGACTCCCGACACGACCGGGATCGGGTGCGCGACGACCGCGCGGACCACCCGCTCGTCGTTGAACGCCCAGAGATCTTCCAGGGACCCACCACCTCGGGCGATGATCGTCAGGGTAGGAGCCTGGTCCGCCCGCCCCTCGGCCGTCAGCCGGGCGATGTGGCCCTCGAGCCGCCGGAACGCCGATACGAGACTCGCCGGCGCGCTCTCGCCCTGGACCTGCGCGGCGACCAGCACGACGCGGGCGAGCGGCCAGCGCCGCCCCAGGACGTGGCAGATGTCCTTCCACACTACACCCGTCGGGCTGGTGATGACCGCGATCGTGGCGGGCCGCGGAGGGAGACGACGCTTCCGCGCGGTCTCGAACAGGCCCTCCGCCGCCAGGCGGGCCTTGAGGGCCTCGAATCGCAACGCCAGATCGCCGACGCCCGCGGGCTGGATCGATTCGACGTAGAGCTGGAGGCCGCCATTGGGCTCGTACAGGTCCATCCGGCCGTGAGCGACCACCCGGAGCCCGGTCTGGGCCTCGAACACCGAGCGCAGTCGGTCGTCGCGGAACCACACGCACTGGAGCTGGCTGCGGGCGTCCTTCAACGCGAAGTACGCATGCCCGGCGGATGAGATCGTAACCCGGCTGATCTCCCCCTCGACCCACAGGTCCGACAGGGCCGGGTCCGAGCGCACGGCATCGCGGATCTTGCGGGTCGCCTCGCTGACGCCCATGATCCGGACCCCGAACGTGCCGGGCGCGAGTGGCGGCCGGTCCGGTGCATCGCGAGGATCCACCATCGTCAGCCGTATCCGAGCTGGATGTGACGCCAGCGGTCGTCGGTGCCGAGCAGGCTTCTCAGGTGATTGATCTCGCCGGCGTGGTAGGCGTCGTGCGTGACCATCGCGGCCAGGATCCAGCGAGTCGGACGGGACTCACCCCAGTTCGTGCGACGGGGCAGGTCGAGTTCGCGGTCATCCTCGAGTGCTTCGACGTGGCCGACGAGCCGGACGTGCGCGTACTCCAACCACGCCACGACGTCGGCACGGGGGGCGCTTTCCTCGGCCCACGGCTCAACCTCCGGCATTCCGAACTGCAGCGTGGCCGGCCCGAAGGCGTAGTCGTCGTACATCACCTTGCAGGCACCGACGTGAAGGGCGATGGCCTCGATCGAACGAGCGGCGCCGTCCGGAAGGGCGCGCCACGCCTCGCCAGAGACGGTGGCGATGTTAGTCAGGAGCGCCTGGCTCTCGCCGCTCTGCGCGATGCCTTGTCCGCGGAACGCCTCATCCATGAGGTCAAGCATCGTGACGATGCCACCGCGCTCGCCCATCGTGGCCGCCTAGACCCGGGTCTGGTATTCCCCGGTCCGCGTGTCGACGCGGATCGTGTCGCCGGGCTCGACGAAGATCGGGACCTGGACGATGAGGCCGGTCTCGGTGGTCGCGGGCTTGCGCGCGCCGCTCTGGGTGTCGCCGGCGAAGCCCGGTTCCGTCTCGACGACCGCGAGGTCCACCGTGATCGGGACTTCGACGCCGATCGTCTCGCCCTGGTAGCTCGTCCGGTCCAGTGTCATCCCGTCCTTGAGGTAGCGCGACGTGTCACCCAGCGCCTCGGTCGTCATGACGAACTGGTCGTACGTGTCGGTGTCCATGAAGTGGAAGTCGTCGCCGTCTCGGTAGAGGAACTGGACGGGGCGCTTCTCCATCGAAGCACGCGGCCACTTCGCGCCAGCCTGGAACGAGCGCTCCACGGTCTGGCCGCGCTTGATGTTGCGCAGCGTGATGCGGACCTGGGCGGACCCTCGACCCATCTTGATGTGGTGGTAGTCGAGGATCTGCCAAAGCTCGCCGTCGAGTTCGATGGCGACGCCCTTCTTGAGTTCACCGGTGCTGATCATGCGATACGGGCTCCTGGCGAGCGCAGGCGGACCACGGGCAGGATCCGCGCGTCGGGGTTCGGGGTTGGTGCCCCGATCGTAGCAGAGGGTCAGTCCGGCCCGCGCAGGGCCCGCATCCGGACCTCGCCGCGGAGCTTCAGCCGCCGACGACGATGACGTCGCGCGGGAACCCGGTCAACCGCTCGACGCGGCTAGCCGCGCCGTCGAGGAGGACGAGGTCCTCGATGCGGACGCCGGTCTCGCCCGCAAGGTACACACCCGGCTCCACGGAGAAGACGGTCGGACTGGGCAGCGGTGAAGTCGAGGCCCGCTTGCCAAGGCTCGGCGCCTCGTGCGTGGCGAGACCGATCCCATGCCCCGTGCCGTGACCGAAATGAGCCCCATGGCCGGCCGCGTCGATGAGATCGCGCCCGATGGCGTCCAGCGACCGCCCATCCGGCAGCGGCGCGTCGACGGCCGATCCGGCACCCTCCGCGACGGCCTGCTGCAGCGCCTGGATGACCGCCGCCTGCGCGCCGGCCACCAGTTCGTAGATCGCGAGGTCTTGTTCGCGTGGCTCGCCGACGAACAGGGTCCGGGTCATGTCGCTTCGGTAGCCTTCGACCTGCGATCCGAAGTCGAACAACAGGACGGCGCCGTCGAGGACGGGTCGGTCGCCCGGCGACCCGTGCGGCAGGGCGGCCCGCGGCCCGGCCAGGCAGGCGACGTCGAACGCGAGCGCCTCCGCGCCGCCGGTCCGCATCAGCCACTCGAGGCGAAGCGCGAGGTCCGCCTCGGTGCTCCCGGCGTGGATGTCCGGGAGAAGCGCCGCCAGCGCGCGATCGGCCACAGCACAGGCCGCCGCGACTCGTTCGAGTTCAACGGCTTCCTTGGTGGCACGATCGGCAGCGACCCAGCCGTCGACAGGGACGAGCGTCACGTCAGGAGCGGCCGCTTCGAGTCGCCCCCACAGGGCGTGCGAGACGAACGAAGGCTCAAGGGCCACCCGGCGCGCCCCGACCGACCCGGCGAGCTCGGCCCATCGCTCGGGCAGGTCGTGGTATGCCTCGAACAGGCGCGCGTCCGGGGCTTCGCTGGCCGCCTGGATCGTATAGCGCGAGTCGGCCAGGATGACGACCTCGTCCGCCCCGATCATGAATTGCCCGGAGTGTCCGGCGACCTTGTCCTCCCCGTCGCCCAGGGCAAAGCCGGTCAGGTAGCGCATGTGCTCGGGCCGGATGTCGAAGTACGCGTCGACGTCGGCCTCGGCGAACCGCGCCCGAACCCGCGCCAGGCGCTCAGGACGAGCGGCCCGGTCGGCCTCGGCCCAAGCCAGGCGCTGGGCGGCTGTGGGAGGTGCGGCGAAATCGCTCGGCGCGGGCCAGCCGGCTCGCGTCATCAGTACCCGTACTTCTTGAGGTTGGTCTGGTGTTCCTTGTAGCTCTTGGCAAAGTCGTGCTTGCCGCCCCCGTCGGGGATCGCAACGAAGTAGATGTAGCCTTCGGCGACGTTCGGGTCCAGGGCCGCGTCCAGGGACGGCAGGCTGGGCGTCGCGATGGGACCCGGGATCAGGCCCGCCGTCTGGTACGTCTGGTAGCCCTGCAGCTCCTCGGGGACGGCGATGTCCGCGAGGGCCTTGCCAGGCGGCGACCAGAACGAGTACTTCTGCCAGTCGTCGAACGGCAGCGCGGCGAGGGCCATCGTATCGATGGCGTAGAAGACCGTCGGATCCGAGTTGAGGATCGGCGCGATGCCCTTGTAGCCATCGATGCGCAACTGGTACACGCCGGCGATGGTCGGTCGCTCCTCATCGAGGACCGCCTCGCGCTCCACGATCGAGGCCAGAGTCAACACCTTGTAGAAGTCGAGGCCGCGCTCCTTGGGCACATCGAGGCGGTCCTCTCCGACATTCGCCGCGAACCCGTCCAACATCAAGCGAACGAGTTCATCGGCCGACGTGTCGGGCAGGACCCGGTAGGTGGCGGGCCACAGGAACCCCTCCAGCGAGGTGCCCTTCGGCTGATCGGCGAGGATCTTCTTCAGCCACGGATAGGCCGCCACGAGGGTGGCCGGCGGGGACTTCACGAGGTCGTAGAAGTCCTTGGGGTCCATCTCGAGGCCTTCGAGCGTCTGTAGCTTCGCCGTGATCTGCTCGAGGCGGAGGCCGGTCCGCAGGCCGATGTCGATGTACTTGATCTCGGGCGCGGCGAGCAGCGCGGC
>JBKJXL010000091.1:0-2603 GCA_046716225.1 Candidatus Limnocylindrales bacterium
GCCCGACGCGGCCATCCTTGGGGCATGACGGCGCGCTGAAGAACGATCCCCACAACGGCGCCGTCCGGGCCAAAATAGAACATTTGTACTGGCGCTCCCGACAGGTGTGGGACGCGCGATTACAGCCTACGCGATGCCCGTCGTGGGTCGCGATGAGTGGTTCGCCGCCGCCCGGCGTCCGGCGTGAGGGACGAGTAGGGCTCGTCGAGAGCCGTCCGCTGCTGGAGGCGCCCCGACCACTGTGACTTCCTCGGCAGACTCACCTGCCCGTGCCAATCGACGCATCAGGCTGAGCGGATCCGCACGATATCCCACATCGCTGGGATGGGCGGCGCCGACGTGGCGACCCAAGATGCCGAGACAGGGCAGCGAGGAATCAACCATGGCCAGGCCCGGCGACGAACTCCGACATCCGAATACCGGCGAGCGGATCGTGTGGCGTCAGGTAGCACGCGACACGGATGGCGCGCTCCTCCAGGCGGACTTGTTCGCGCTGCCGCAGGCGTCGCCCGCGGCGATGCATGTCCACCCGCGGCAGGAAGAACGATTCGAAGTCATGTCCGGGACCCTCAAGCTGAGCGTCGACGGCCTCGATAAGACCGTCGGTCCGGGCGACGTGGCGGTCGTCCCTCGCGGCACGCCCCACACGTGGCGGAACGTCGGCGATGACGAGGCCCACGTCCTGGTCGACATCCGTCCCGCGCTCCGGACCGAGATGTTCTTCGAGACGTTCTTCGGCCTCGCGGCCGACGGCAAGACGATCCGGAGTGGCCTGCCCAACCCGCTGCAATTCGCGAGCCTCATTACCGAGTGCAGCGACGAGGTCCGTCTGGCGAGGCCGCCGTTCGCCGTCCAGCGGATCCTCTTCGTGCCGTTAGCGGCCGTCGGTCGCCTGGCCGGCTACCGAGGGTGGTATCCGCGGTACAGCGCGAGCCCGATCGACACACGATCGACCTGACCCGTAACGGTCAGCGGTTGGAAAGAAGGATCGCGATGCCGACAGCCGCGGTCGGGACGTAGACGAAGGCGGGGAGCGTGTCGCCGAAGACCAGGTAGCTCCCGGCGATCGCCACGCCCGCCGCGACGCATGCCCAGCCGAGCGGCTCGCCCAGCGAGCCACCGGCGATGATGGCGACGCCGAGGGCGACGATGGACCCCGAGGCGATCAGGATGAAGGCGGGAAAGAGCGCTTCGCCTAGCCGGGTCAGCGGCGCGTAGGCCGGATCGACTGTTCCATCAGCGACGAAACCATCAGCGACCCCAGGCGTGATGGCGAGCCGGATCGCAAGCATCAGGAGCCATGGCACGGCGGCCAGGAGGAACGTGACCGCCGACACCCATGCCAGCGATGTCGCCCGCTCGCCGACGAGGCTCGGCACCAGGAACAGGCCCGCGGCCGTCGCGATGGTCGCAAGCGCGAAACCCAGGTTGGCCACGCGCCAGATGAGCGAGTGCTCTTCGATCAGGCGCAGCGCGACGTCCTGCGGCCCGTTCCAGATCGCCGGTGAGATGAAGGCCGTCGGACCAACGAGGAGGACGAGGAGGACCCCGCCCGCTGTCAGCAGGGCGCCAGCGGCCTGGACGCCGTCGAATGGGTCTGCCATCCGTCCCTCTTCCGCCTCCCGCGAGCTCAAGCCGCGGGGCCACGGAGCCAGAGTGCCACACCGATCCAGGCGAAGCCGAGCGCCAGTAGGACCCCGAAGACGGCCGTCCCGATCTGCCCGGCTGCCGGCGGAAGGAACTCGGCGACGAAGAACACGAAGAAGAACCCAGCCATGGCCCCGAGAATGAGGACGGCTGCCGGACGCGGGAGCACGTCCGCGTGGAACGTCGCGATCCCGGTCAGGAGCAAGCCGAGCGTCAGCGCGATGCCGAGCACGAACACGATGGGATGCTCTCCGATCGGCCCGTTGACCGATGGGTGGAGCAGCGGCGTCGCCGCCACCACGACCAGCAAGAGGAGGCCGGTCGCAAGAAGAGCGTGCGCCA
Source organism: Candidatus Limnocylindrales bacterium (assembly GCA_046716225.1). Taxonomy (GTDB): domain Bacteria; phylum Chloroflexota; class Limnocylindria; order Limnocylindrales; family CSP1-4; genus SPCO01. The sequence goes on from JBKJXL010000091.1 coordinate 1,990, forward strand.
CGAGCCCCGGGACCCCCGATGCATCCGCCTGGACCGCGTATATCGCCGGCAGCGCAAGGAGCAGCAGGGCCGCCGACACGAGGAGGACCGCGGCCACCTCGGGGCTGAGCGTCGCGCCGATCACCGGTCGCGTTGAGATCAGGATGACGGCCAAGCCGAGGGCGAGCGCCCCGCCGATGAGCACGGGGCCGCTCCAGTGGATCGCGGTGTTCATCGGATCGAGTTCGGGAGAACGTGAAGCCATGGCCCGGTGAACATGATGCAGTCCATGTTCTGACAGTAGGCGACCGTGCGGGGGCGCGTCCATCCCACGAAGCTGGGATTCGAGTTGCCTCCACGGGGGATCACCCGCGACAATCCGCTCCATGGCGACCGCGCTCCAAGACCACCGCGCACCGTTCGTCCGGCTCGCTCATCAGGCGCTCGACCTGGCCGAGTACTTCCAGGCCGTCGAGGTCGCCTTGCAACGTCTCGTTCCGTTCGACGCCTCGTGCTGGCTGAGCCTGGACCCCGGCACATGGCTGCCCACGAGCCACGTGTCGCGCCTGTACGGGTCCACGCATTTCATGGCACTGGTGGCCAACGAGTACCTCGAGGAGGACGTCAACAAGTTC
>JBKJXL010000092.1:0-6265 GCA_046716225.1 Candidatus Limnocylindrales bacterium
ACAGGCCCAGGTGCCACACCTGGCCGGTCGGCATGAGCTCAAGCATCGCGTCCACCATGCCGAGGCCCGCCCGCAGGATCGGCACGAACCCGATCCGCTCGTCAAGCTCGGCGGCGGTCATCGGTTCATTCGGTGTCCGGATCTCCAGCGGTCGCACGCGTGCGTCCGCCAGGGCCTCGTACCCGACCAGCCACGACAGCTCGCGGACGACCTCGCGGAACTTCTTCGGCTCCGTGCCCTCATCGCGCAGGATCGCGAGCTTGTGCAGGACGGCGGGGTGGTTGGAGACATGCAGCGAGGGGGTGGGCACGGGGACCTCCGGGAGCGTTCGGAAGGCGGGCGACCCCTGCATCGTAGCAACGCGCCGACACGTCCGCGGTATCCTCGGGCTTCCTGCAAGCGAGGCCCTTGCCAGCCGTGTCAGCGACCGCCACTCCGCGCCGACGCCGAAGCGCCTCCACGCCCGTCGCCCGCGAGCGCAAGGCCGCACCCATCCTGGTCCGCCAGGTCCGGAACGGGATCGAGGAAAGCGTCCACCGCGGGGACATCGTCGAAGCGGACGTCCAGGGCGAGCTGATCCGGGTCCTGGGCGATCCGGACCGGCTGGTCACGCTCCGGTCCACGGTCAAGCCGTTCGGGGCGATCGCCCTGCTCGAAGCCGGCGGCGCCGAGGCGTTCGACCTGGTCGCCGACGAGATCGCCATCCTCGCCAGCTCCCACTCGGGGGAGGATATCCATGTCCGGACGCTCCAGGGGGTCTTCCGGCGGGCCGGCGTGAGTCAATCGGCGCTTGCCTGCGGCGCCGAGGGTTCGCCGCTGGATCAACTGACCGCCGCCCGCCTGGCTCGCGACGGGGAAAAGGCCGGACCCATCCGCCACATGTGCTCCGGCCAGCACAGTGTGTCGCTGCTCCTGTCGCGGATGAACGGCTGGAGCCAGGACGACTACTGGCACCCGGAGCATCCGTCGCAGGTCGCGTATCGATCCGTCGTGGCGCGCGCCTTCGGGACCACACCGGATCGCCTGCGGACCGCGATCGACGGCTGCGGCGTGGAGACGTTCGCCTTCCACCTGCGCGACGTGGCGCGGGCGTACGCGTTCCTGGCCGATCCCTCGGCGATCGCCGCGAAGGATCCGCGACAGGCCGTGGCCGAGTCCCTGATGCGGATCCGCGACGCCATGCTGGCCAACCCGGAGATGGTGGGCGGACGGCACGACCGTCTCGACACCTCCGTCATGAAAGCCGCTCCGGGCCGGCTGGTCAGCAAGGCCGGCATGGAGGCCCTCCGTGGCGTGGCCATCCTGGCCGGTCCGCGGGTCGGGACACAGCGGAGCGAGCCCAGCGGGATGGCGATCAAGATCGAGGATGGCGACGGGTTCGATCGGGGGACATGGGCGGCGTCCGTCGAAGCGCTCCGGCAGGCGGGCGCCCTTGACGCACAGGCGATGCGGATGCTCGCCCGCTACCACCGGCCCGCCGTCCTCGACCCGCACGGACGCGTCGGCGCCGAGGCGGTCCCCGAGTTCGAGCTCGCGCCCGTGGGCGAACTCATCGGCTGAGCGGCCCCGACCGCCCACACCGAGACCTGACGATGGCCACCGAACCGGATCCTTACCGCACGCTCGGACTGCCGCCGACGGCCAGCCTGGCCGAGGTCAAGGCGGCGTACCGGCGGCTGGCCAAGGTGAATCACCCGGACGCGGCCGGTGCGGTAGCACTGCCTCGGTTCCTCGCCATCCAGGCCGCCTATGAGCGGCTGGTCGGTCCCAGCCCCGGTCGGACTCGGCCGACGCCGTCACCCGCTCCCGCCCCACGCCGGGCCTGGGAGGCCGACCCGGATCGGAGCGACGCCACGCGCCGTGCCTACGGCGGCCGGGCTCGACGGCCGGCCGGCTCCACCGGTACGTCCAGCGGCAAGACCAGCGGCAGGGCCAACGCCAAGTCGAAGGGCAGCGGCGACTCGGGCTCCGGGTCTGCGACGGCGAAGGATCCCAAGAAGGCGACGCTCGGCTCCACCTCCTATGACGAAGCCGATCGCGAGGCATTCGAACCCGACTGGGTCGGCGCCAGCTGGTACGGCACCACCAGCGGGACGTACTGGACCATCAACCCGAAGGAGTACGCGGATCCTCGGAAGCACGGACCCGAGTACCAGGCGCGCGCCCGCCGGGCGAGCCAGGCCGCCATGGATTCGGAAACGGGATCCGTGAACGGCGGTGAGGCACAGACGGCCGGCGCAGAGCCGGAGCCGCCGCCGATCTCGTCGACCGGTCCGACCGACTTCGGTGCGCCGGATCCGACGCCGCGCCACACGACCTCGTCCTGGTGGGACGCGACCTCCGGGCCAGCCACGCCCGGGAGGGATCAGCCCGGCTCGACCGCCGCGCGCCCGACGCCACGTCCACGCCCCGTGCCGTCGCGGCCCCTGCATGCGACCTCGACGACGTCCGGCCCGGCGGCAGGCAACGGCCTGTCCGGCATCGGTCGGGCGCTGACCCAGGGCACTCCACCGTCGGTCGGCTGGCGGATCGCCCGGGCCGCCATCGGCTGGTTGCCGATCGCGCTGGCCATCGGCTGGGCCACGGGAGAAGTGTCCGGGTGTGCTCGCTTTTCGGCCTCGTGCGACTCCGGGATCGAGCCCCTCGTGTGGATCGTCCAGGCGCTCGTCCTCATCGCGCTCGTCACCCTGCCCGTCGTGGCCGGCTGGGCGGTGATCGCGGCCATGGTCAGCCTCGCTGTGGCAGTCCCCGCGACGCTGTTCGTGACGGCCGGCGCAGGCTCCGAGGCTTCCGAGGCCCCCATGGCCGGGACGGCGTTCCTCGGTGTCGTGCTGACCCTGGCGTGGGTCGTCGGCATCGTCGGTGCAGTCGTGATGGAACGCCGCCGACGTCTCGACCCGGCCGGTCCCGTATCCTGACATCGATGCCCAAACGCCACGATCCACGAGACCTGTCAGGCGCGGCCCAACAGTACCTCCTCCAGTTGCGGGTGATGACCGGCGGCGCCGAGGCGCACAAGGTCACGGCGGCCCAGGTGGCTCGCCATGTCGGGCTGACCACGCAGGCGGCCAGCGAGATGTTCCGACGCCTCGTGGCGGACGGCCTCGTGTCGATCTCCGAAGGGCGCGAGCTCCACCTGACACCTGCCGGACGTGCGGCCGCCGACGGCATCTTCCGTCGGCACGCCCTCCTCGAGTGGTTGCTGACGACGGTCGTCGGACTCGGCTGGGCCGAATCGGACGACGAGGCGATGCGTCTCCAGGGCGCGATCTCGCCACGGGTCGAGGCCCGCCTCGATGAGATGCTCGGCCATCCGGTCACCTGCCCGCACGGCAACCCGATCGATGCGGAGACTGCCCGCAAGCGCCCGGCCGGGATCCGATTGAGCGAGATCGAGGCGGGGACCGATGCGACGATCTACCGGATCACCGAGGAAGCCGAGGAGGACGCCGGCCTGCTGTCCTACCTGGAAGCCCGCGCCCTGACGCCTGGTGCCCACGTGAACATCCTGTCCAACTCCGGGTCGCTGGACTCGCTCACGTTGGACGGTCCACGAGGCCGGGCGACCCTGGGTCTGCGACCCGCGTCACTCGTGCGCGTCCTACCAGGCGTCGCCGACCCGGCGCTGTTTCACGTCGTCCCCCCGCGCTGACCGACTTGACCGTCTCGCGCGTCAGGATCGCCCCAAGTCCCACCGGCCCGCTCCACATCGGGACCGCCCGGACGGCCCTGTTCAACTACCTCCACGCCCGGCATACCGGTGGCACGTTCATCCTGCGGCTCGAGGACACGGACCAGGCCCGCAGCACGGTCGAGTCCGAGAAGGACATCCTCGACGGGCTGCACTGGCTGGGCCTCAGCTGGGACGAAGGGCCCGAGGTCGCGGGCGAAGCCGCCCGAGGACCGTACGCGCCGTATCGACAGATGGAGCGACTGCCGTCGTACGCCGCCGCGGCGGAACGGCTGCTTGCGGTGGACCTCGCCTATCCCTGTTACTGCACGCCGGACGAGCTGGCTGCCGATCGGGCCGCCCAGGAAGCCGCCAAGCTGCCGCCGAAGTACGTTGGGCGTTGCGCCTCGCTCACCGTGGAGGAGCGTGCCAGCCGCATCGCCGAGGGTCGCCCGGGTGCGCTGCGCTTCCGGGTCGGAACGGGCGTGGTCGGGTTCGACGACATCGTCCGCGGGCATGTGGAGATCGACGTCGCCAACCTGGGCGGCGACTTCGTGATCGTCCGTGGGGACGGCAGCCCGCTTTACCACTTCACGGTCGTCGTAGACGACGCGGCGATGCAGATCACGGACGTCATCCGCGGCGAGGACCACCTCTCCAACACGCCCAAGCACATCCTGCTGTTCCGGGCGCTCGGCTATCCGGTCCCGACCTTCGCGCACCTGCCGCTGATCCTCAACGCCGACCGTTCGAAGATGAGCAAGCGCAAGAGCCAGACCGCGCTGTCCGACTACATCGCGCAGGGGTTCATCCGTGAAGCGTTGGTCAACTACCTGGCGCTCCTGGGCTGGGCGACCGGCACGGAGGAGGAGGTCCTCTCGGTCGACGAGATCGTCGAGCGCTTCGACATCGGGGCGGTCCACAAGGGCGGCGCTGTGTTCGATCGCGAGCGGCTCGAATGGCTCAACGGGCAGTGGATCCGTCGTCTGGACCCGGACAACCTGGTGGACCGGCTTCGCCCGTTCGTCGAGGCGGATCTGGCGGCTGGTCGGATCGACTGGATGCCATCGGACGACGAGATCCGTTCACTGCTGCCGATCATCGGGGAGCGCCTGCCGACCCTTGGCGCGATCGGCGATCTGGTGGGGTTCCTGTGGGCGGACGAGGTGACCCTCGATGCGGCGACGCTGGTCCCGAAGCGGTGGGAGGCGGCCACCACCCTCGAAGGACTGACCGCGGCGCGCGACGTCATCGCCGGAGTGGGGGAGGTCTCGTTCGAGGCCGACGAGCTGGAGCCGCCCCTGCGAGCCCTCGCCGAAGCACGCGGCTGGAAGGCGGGGGACCTGTTCATGGCCATCCGCGTCGCCGTCACCGGTCGTACGGCCACACCACCGCTGTTCGAGACGTTGGTCGCCCTGGGGCGGGACCGGACACTGGCGCGCCTGGATCGTGCCCGGGACGCACTGGGTGCCGCCGCCGGCTGAGTCACAAGGTTGCGACTCGGTCGCGACAAGCTTGCGAGGTGGTGGCAGCCATCGGCGCTTCAGGCTCCTCTGGCGCTATACTCGGCGGCGCATGAGTCGCGTGTCCTCGGGCATGGTCGGTCGCATCCGACCCGAAGGCACGCCCCGTGGGGTCGTCCGGGAGACGACCCACACCGCTGAGGCGTCCCGTGAGGCTCGCCCATCCCGGAGGTTCCCCGTTCCATGACCACCGAGCCCCTCGCCGCGCCGATCAACGCCTGGGCCGTCGCCCAGAGCCAGTTCGATCTCGCGGCCGATCGCCTCAATCTCGATCCCGGCATGCGCCTCGTTCTCCGCGAGCCGCGTCGCGAGTTCACCGTCCACTTTCCGGTCCACATGGACGACGGGTCCGTCAAGGTCTACACGGGCTATCGCGTCCAGCACAACCTGGGCCGCGGACCGGCCAAGGGCGGCATCCGCTACCACCAGGACGTCTCCCTCGACGAGGTCAAGGCCCTCGCGATGTGGATGACCTGGAAGTGCGCCGTCGTGGGCATCCCGTACGGCGGCGGCAAGGGCGGCGTCATCGTCGATCCCAAGCAGCTAAGCCAGAAGGAGCTCGAAGGGCTGACCCGCCGCTTCTTCACCGAGATCGAGGTGCTTGTCGGCCCCGAGAAGGATATCCCGGCGCCGGACGTCAACACCAACGCCCAGATCATGGCCTGGATGATGGATACCTACTCCATGCACGCCGGCCATACGGTCCCCGGCGTCGTGACCGGCAAGCCGATCAGCCTGGGCGGTTCGGAGGGCCGCAACGAGGCGACCGCGCGCGGCACGGTGTTCTGCATCGTCGAGGCCGCACGTCACCTGGGTCTGGAGCTGCCCAAGACCCGAGTCTCGATCCAGGGCTTCGGCAACGCGGGGTCCATCGCCGCGCGCCTGATCTGCGACGAGGGCGCCACGGTCGTCGCCGTGTCCGACTCGACCGGCGGCATCCACGCCCCGGGCGGCCTGGACATCAACCGGGTCGTCGCCTGGAAGCAGGAGCACGGCACCGTCCAGGGCTTCCCGGGCTCCACGGACATCAGCAACGCCGAGGTCCTCGAGGTCGACTGCGACATCCTCATCC
>JBKJXL010000093.1:0-2980 GCA_046716225.1 Candidatus Limnocylindrales bacterium
CTCGAGTTCCCCGTGGTGTTCCTGCCCGGGATGGTCGCCGGGCGCTTCCCGTCGAGCGGCCGCGGCGAGACGCTGCCGCTGCCCTCGGCTCTGGGCCGCGGGCTCGCGGGGACGCCGGAGTCTGCCCTCGCCGAAGAGCGGCGGCTCTGCTATGTGGCGATGACTCGCGCCCGGGACGAGCTGATCCTGTCGCATGCCGCGGATTACGGTGGCGCCCGGGCGCGACGCGTATCTCCTTTCGTGCTCGAGGCGTTGGACCTGCCGGTAGCCTCGGGCGTGCCCGGTGCCGGCGCCGCGGCTCCCGGCTCCATCGAGCGCCTGGCCGCCTTCGAGGCGCAGCGTCCACCCGCAGCGCAGGCGCCCGGCCCCGTGGACGAGCCGCTGTCGCTCAGCTTCTACCAGATCGACGACTACCTGACGTGCCCACTCAAGTACAAGTACGCCCACGTGCTGCGCGTGCCGCTGGCGCCCCACCACGCGATCATCTACGGCGCTGCGCTGCACAAGGCCGTCCAGCTGTTCCACCAGCGTCATGCCAAGGGCGTGGTCATGACCGAGGCCGAGCTCGAGGCGTCGTTCAGCCTGGCGTGGACCAACGAAGGCTTCGTCAGCCGCGAACACGAGGAGGCTCGGCTTCAGGCCGGGCGCGCGGCTTTGCGACGGTTTCGAACATCGCAGCTCCAGCCCGACTCGGTCATCCCGACGTACGTCGAGCGTGAGTTCAGCTTTCAACTGGGTGGCGACCGCGTCCGCGGTCGTTGGGACCGCGTCGATGTCGTGGCGCTGGAGGCGGGGAGTGGCACCCGACTCGCACTGGTATCGGACCCGAGCGCCGACGTGGTGTCACCGACCCTCGACATGCTCGGGCCCGAGCGGGTGACGATCACCGACTACAAGTCATCTGATGTGCGCGATCCGGTCAAGGCTCGCCAGCGTGCCCGCGACTCGCTCCAGCTCCAGATCTACGCGATGGGCTACGAAGCGATGACCGGCCGCCTGCCCGATGCCGTCGCCCTGCACTTCCTCGAGTCGGGCCTGGTGGGCGAGGTGGCGGTGGATCCGAAGCGCCTGGCCAAGGCGCGCGGCAAGATCGAGAAGGCGGCCGCGGGGATGCGGGCGCGCGACTACACGGCCACGCCGGACTACCTTGCGTGCACGTACTGCGCGTTCCGCGACATCTGCCCGTCCAGCGTCGCTCGGCGATAGGGCATTCGCCCCAGTCGACGGGCCGGCCGATCGCCGCCATCCTCCGGGCTCCTCGCCGCAGTGCACGGCGACGATGGACCGGAGGCTACATCGACCATGTCGAGCGACCGGCCTGGCACGCCGGCGAAGGGACCGCACGCCCACGTCGCGACCGACGTCGGAGTCGGCACGCCCGCTGTCCGGGGACCGGTCGTCGTGGTCGACGGCGATCGAGCCGAGTGCAGCCGGATCAGCCGCACGCTCGCCGACGCCGGGTTCGCGATCATCTCGGCGCCCGACGGGCGCGCAGCCCTGCGACAGATCTTCGGGTCGAGCGCGCAGCCCAGCCTCCTCGTGTGTGCGATCGAACTGCCAGGCATGTCCGGCATCGAGCTGGCTGCCCGGATGAGTGCCGCGCGCCCTGGCATCCGGGTCCTGCTCACGTCCGGGGATCCGGCCGCCGTGGACCGTGCCCGCCAGCACACTTCGCTCATCCGGGCCGTGCTCCTGAAGCCATACACGACCGATGCCTTGCGCGCGGCGGCCGCGTCAGCGTTGTCCGACGAGCCATGACCGAGGCCCTAGACTCGCTGGTCATGGAAGCGCGCGACCGCCTGACGAACCTGGGCCTGTTCGGGGCGGCCCTCGTCGTCTGGGTCCTGGTGGGCCTGGTCGTGACGACGCAGGATCCCATCAAGGACCCCAGCGCCGGGTTCCTGGGCGCAGCGCTCATGGGACTCGCCGTCGGGCTCACGATGATCCCGCTGTTCTGGCTGACGGCCTTCGGACGCCACCGGCGTATCGCCTTCCAGGGCGACTGGACCCGTGCCGGGCGACGCGGCGGTTGGGTCGGTCTCATCGTGACGGTGCTCGTCGTCCTGCGGCTGCAGGGGGCCCTGGAACTACCGATCGCGCTGTTCATGATCGCCCTGATCGTCGTGGCCGAGGCGACCCTGTCCGCCGAGCGGTAGCATCGGGTCCATGCTGACGACGACCCGCCCTGCCGAACCCCACGCAGACACGAAGGCCCGTCTGGCCGCAGCCGTCGAGGCGGCACGCGACGAGATCCTCGAGTTGTCGCACCGGATCCATGCCGATCCGGAACCGGCTTACGAGGAGCACCATGCGGCCGCCTGGGTTGGCGAGGCGCTTGCGCGCCACGGGTTCGAGGTGCAGGCACCGGCCGGCAGCCTTGCGACCGCAGTCCGCGCCGTGAAACGTGGTGGGCGCGGTGGTCCCGGGCCGCGGATCGGGATCCTCGCCGAGTACGACGCCCTGCCCGGCCTGGGCCACGGCTGCGGGCACAACACGATGGCCGCTTCGGGGGTGGGCGCGGCCATCGCCCTCGCCTCGATCGCCGAGGAGCTCCCCGGCGAGATCGTCTTCCTCGGCTGCCCGGCCGAGGAACGCGGCAGCGGCAAGAAGGCGATGATCGAGGACGGGCTGTTCGACGGTCTCGACGCGGCCCTCCTGTACCACCCGTGCGACCGGAACCACGTCTACACCTCGCCGCTCGCGTCCGAGGACATCGAGGTCGTCTTCACGGGACTCCAGGCGCACGCGTCGTCGGATCCCTGGATGGGCCGGAACGCGCTCGACGCGATGGTCCTGCTGTTCAGCTCGGTGGGCCTGTGGCGCCAGCAGCTCCTGCCGACCGCCCGTGTCCACGGGATCATCCAGGAGGGTGGCACGGCCGCCAACATCATCCCGGAGCGTACGAAGGCGTGGTTCATGATCCGGAGCGCCGATCAGGCGTACTACGAGGTGATGAAGGCGCGCTTCCGCGGGCTGTGCG
>JBKJXL010000094.1:0-3380 GCA_046716225.1 Candidatus Limnocylindrales bacterium
CGCGAGTCCTGATCATCGGTTGCGGCGCGCTCGCGCGCGAGCTGCTCGCCCTGACTCGGGACCTGCCCGGCGTCAAGGTCGTCTGCATCGACGCCGCGCTGCACATGCGCCCAGAGCGGATCGCCGACGCCGTCGCCGCGCGGATCAAGCGAGCCCGCACCGACTACGGCTCCGCCACCCGGATCTTCGTCGCCTACGCGGACTGCGGGACCCGCGGCGCGCTGGACGACGTCCTCGCCACGACCGGCGTCGAGCGCATCGGGGGCGCCCACTGCTTCGAGTTCTACGCCGGCGCGGCAACGTACGCCGAGCTCCAGGATGCCGAGCCCGGCACGTTCTTCCTCACCGACTTCCTGGCTCGCCAGTTCGAGTCGCTGATCATCGCGGGCCTCGGCCTGGATCGGCACCCCGAGCTGCGCGACGCCTACTTCGGCAACTACACCCGGCTCATCTACCTCGCCCAGACCGATGACGTGGAGCTCACGGCTCGCGCCCAGGCCGCTGCGACTCGCCTGGGCCTCGCGTACGAGCGGCGCTACACCGGCTACGGCGACCTGACCCCCTCCATCCGATCCGCCGCAGGAGCTGCCTGACATGCCGACCCTCTCCGTCATCTGGTGGCGCGACATCCCGGCCCAGGTCGTGGCCAAGGAAGGCCGCCGGACCAGCAAGATCGTCCTGCACCCGCGCTTCCAGGTGGCCATCGACAAGGCCGCCAACCGGGCCGGCCTGCGCGCCTACAACGACTACATCGCGGAGTGGCACAAGACCCAGCGGCCGTGCGGCGAGGACGTCGAGGCTGAGGTCCAGGCCGAATCCGACCGCCTCGAAGCCGAATTCACCAAGCACCACCTGGCCGAACTCATCCAGTCGGGAGGCGTCGCCGGTGGCCCGGCCCTGCCGCCCGCCACCACGTCGGAGATCTCCCCGTCATGACCGACACCGTGCTCTCGTCCGCCACCCGCGAGGTCGTCCTCGGCTTCGATCGTCCGTTCGTCATCATCGGCGAACGGATCAACCCGACCGGCCGCAAGCTGCTGGCCGAGGAGATGCGCGCCGGCGACTTCAGCCGGGTCGAGCGCGACGTCATCGCCCAGGTCGAAGCCGGCGCCCACATGCTGGATGTCAATGCCGGTATCCCGCTGGCCGACGAGCCGGCGATCCTGGCCCATACGATCCGCCTCGTCCAGAGCCTGACGGACCTGCCGCTGTCGATCGACTCGTCCATCGTCGAGGCACTCGAAGCCGGTCTCGCGGCCTACGTCGGCAAGCCGCTCGTCAACTCGGTGACCGGCGAGGAGGAGCGTCTCGAGCGCGTCCTGCCGCTCATCAGGAAGTACGGCGCGGCGGTCGTGGCCATCAGCAACGACGACACCGGGATCAGCGAGGATCCGGACGTCCGGTTCGCGGTCGCCAAGCGGATCGTCGAACGAGCCGCCGACCACGGCATCCCCGCGAGCGACATCATCGTGGACCCGCTGGTCATGCCGATCGGGGCCATGCGCACGGCTGGTCGTCAGGTCTTCGCCCTGGTCAATCGCCTGCGCGACGAGCTGAAGGTCAACTCGACCTGCGGCGCGTCGAACGTCAGCTTCGGCCTGCCGAACCGCGAGGGGATCAATGCCGCGTTCCTGCCGATGGCCATCGCGTCTGGCATGACCTCGGCGATCACGAATCCGATGCAGCCGGACCTCAAGCGGGCCGTCATGGCCGCCGACGTCCTGATGGGCAACGACCCGGACTGCGGCCGCTGGATCCTGGCCCATCGCGAACCCGTCCCGGAGGGCGAGGTCAGCCGCCGCCGGGTGAACCGTCGCGCCGTCGCCGCCGCCGTCTAGGGTCCGTCCCGTGGCGAGCGACCCGCACATCATCTTCACGCCCTCGGGTCGGCGGGGGACCGTGTCGGAAGGCACGACCGTGCTCGATGCCGCCCGGGCGCTCGGCGTGGACATCGACTCGGTCTGCGGCGGGCGCGGGATCTGCGGCCGCTGCCAGGTGACCCCGGCCGTCGGACAGTTCGCCAAGCACGGCATCACGTCTTCGGCTGACCATCTCTCGCCGTTCGCCGAGCTCGAGACGACCTATCGAGCCGAGAAGGGCCTGGCCGTGGACCGGCGCCTGTCGTGCACCGCCACCGTCTGCGGCGACCTCCTGATCGACGTACCGCCCGAGAGCCAGGTCCACCGCCAGGTCGTCCGCAAGGACCTCGCCGTGCGGGACTTCACCGTGGATCCGGTCGTCCGGCTGCACTACGTCGAGGTCGTGCCACCGGACCTCGCCTCGCCCACCGGCGACCTGGCGCGCCTGTTCGAAGCCCTCGAGCGGGAGTGGCAGCTCACGGACCTCCAGGCGGACCTGCAGGTCGTCAAGGCGCTCCAGCCCGCGCTCGAGTCTGGCAAGTACGCGGTGACCGTGGCCGTCCACGGTGGGCGTGACGTCATCGCGGTCTGGCCGGGCTTCCACGACACGATCTACGGCGTGGCGATCGACATCGGCTCCACGACGATCGCCGGCCACCTCGCGAACCTGGCCGACGGGGCGGTCCTCGCCAGTGCCGGCGTCATGAACCCGCAGATCCGCTTCGGCGAGGACCTCATGAGCCGCGTCTCGTACGCGATGATGCATCCCGAGGGGGCCGAGGAGATGACCAAGGCGGTCCGCCTGGCGATCGACCGGATGCTCGCGCTGCTGGGCAACCGGGCCGGGATCAAGCGCGCCGACATCCTGGAACTCGCGCTGGTCGGCAACCCGATCATGCACCACCTGCTGCTCGGCATCGACCCGACGCCTCTCGGCGGCGCGCCGTTCGCCCTGGCGACGGATCGAGCGGTCAACACGACGACCGCGGAACTCGGCCTCCGGGCGCATCCCGGCGCGCGCGTCTACGTCCTGCCCTGCATCGCGGGCCATGTCGGCGCCGATACGGCCGGGGTCATCCTGGCCGAAGAGCCGCACGAGGCGGATCGGATGACGCTCGTCGTGGACGTCGGCACGAACGCCGAGATCGTCCTGGGCGACAAGCGCCGGCTGCTCGCCGCCTCCAGCCCCACTGGCCCGGCGTTCGAGGGTGCCCAGATCAGCGGCGGCCAGCGTGCCGCGCCCGGTGCCATCGAGCGCGTGCGCATCGACCGGACGACGCTCGAGCCGCGCTTCCGGGTCATCGGTGTCGAGCCCTGGTCAGACGCGCCGGACTTCGCGGAGGAGGTCGGCAAGGCTGAGGTGGCCGGCGTCACCGGCATCTGCGGCTCCGGGATCATCGAGGTCATCGCCGAGCTGTACCTCGCGGGTATCGTCACCGAGGACGGCGTCATCGATGGCTCGCTGGTGGCCCGCTCGCCGCGCATCGTGCCGGACGGCCGGACGTTCAGCTACGTCCTGAG
>JBKJXL010000095.1:0-3891 GCA_046716225.1 Candidatus Limnocylindrales bacterium
CGACCATGCCGGGGGCCTGTTGCGCGCCGACGGCTCGAAGGCCTTCCCGCACGCCACGATCGTCGCCCAGCAGGCCGAGTGGGAGGTCGCGCTCGGCGACAACCCGCGCCTCGTCGCGTCGTATGTCCAGCCCGAGCTGACGCTCGTCAAGGACTGGGGCGCCCAGGGATGGGCAGATGGGGAGCGCGAGATCATGCCCGGCGTCACGGTCGTGCCGACCGGTGGGCACTCCACAGGGCACCAGGCGATCGTCGTGCGAGGGACCGGCGACGGCGCCAAAACCCTGGCGTTCTTCGGGGACCTGCTGATGCGGCCGTGGGCAGCGAATCCTCGCTGGGTTACCGCCTTCGACGACTTCCCGCTGGATTCGGTCGTGCGCAAGGCTGAGCTGTTCGCGCAGGCCGCGGACGAGGAGTGGATCGTCGTCCTGTCGCACGAAGTGAAGCACCCGGTCGGGCGCCTCGTCCGCGACCGGGACCGCTTCCGCTACGAGCCGATCTAAGCGACTGTATCGATGCGAGAGATCCGCGCCTACGGGCTGGGGCTCGCTCCGCTGGGGCTCGGTCCGGCGGGCGGCAGGATGCGCTCGACGTAGGCGCTCGCGGCCTCGACGGTCAGCGGACCCTGCGCGACGTCGCGGATGACGCCCTTCGCGCCGATGAAGAACTGGGTCGGCAGGGCGTAGACCTTGTAGGTGCGGAAGATCCGCCCGGAGGCGTCGAAGCCGATCGTGTACTTCAGCTCGTACTTGTCCGCGTAGGCCTGGACGTCCGCGATGGAGGTTTCCTGGACGCTGATGGCGACGAGCTCGAGCCCGCGATCCTTGTAGCGCTCACTGACCTCGCGCATGACCGGCGTCTCTGCCTGGCATGGCGGGCACCACGTCGCGAAGAAGTTGATCCAGACGGCCTTGCCGCGCAGGTCCTCAAGGCGGACAGGGTTCCCGTCGAGATCGGCCAGCTGGTAGGTCGTGCCGTCCTCCAGTGCGACGGCGAGCTCCGGAGCAAGGTCACCGGGCTTCAGCCCCACCGCCGGCGCCGCGCCGATGATGTAGGCGGTCGCCCGGGGGTCGATCGGCCCCGGGCCGGCGCCGATCGTCCCGAGCGGCGTGGTCGCCGCGACGAGTACGACCGCGGCGATCACGACCGTCACGAGGATGGCCGCCAGCTGTCGCCCGCTGAACGGTCCGATCAGGCCGTGGCGCTCCTTCTTGTGCGTGAAGTCGGGACGGTCACTCACCTACACGCCGCCGAAGTTGAAGTACCGCGGGAGGAGGCTGAGCCAGTCGAAGACCATCGCCACGCCGATCGCGACGACGAGGAGTCCGCCGATCAGTGACATGGTCTTGCCGTGACGGACGAGCGGTGCGGTCACGGCGGGTGCCTTGTCGTAGACCGCAGCGATCGCGATGAACGGGAGCCCGAGGCCAAGCGTGTAGGCGACCAGCAGGAGGCCGCCCTGGGCGATCGTCCCGGACGTCGCGGCCATGGTGAGGATCCCGCCCAGGATGATCCCGATGCACGGCGTCCAGCCGATCGCGAAGATCGCCCCCAGTCCGAAGGACGCCAGCCATCCGCCGCGCGAGTCGACCAGGCGGCTGCCGAGGCGGTCGGCCATGCCCGGGCCGGCTGGCGCGCCGGGGGAGGCGAGTGAGACCGAGTCGGTGACCATCGCGAGTGACTGCGTCGCCCCGGTGTCGAGTGGCCGCCAGGTGCGTTCGAGGGCTGCGATCGGCAGGATCCCGGCGAGAGAGAGGCCCATGACGATGAGGATCAGGCCGCCGATGACGCGGAGCGTGGGCAGGTAGTCGGCCAGGGGGCCCGCCAGGAAGGTCGCCGTGATGCCGAGGACCGTGAAGACGACCCCGAATCCCGCCACATAGGCGAGCGCATGTCGGACAGCCGTCCAGCGCGACGGCGGAACGCCATCTTCCGAGGCCGCCACCGCGATCGCCGTCATCTGACCCAGATACGCGGGGACGAGCGGCAGCACGCACGGGGAGAGGAAGCTGATCACACCCGCTCCCACGGCGACGAGGATCGTGAGTTCCGTGCCGGCCATCTCGTCAGTCCAGGACGTCGCTGAGCAGGCGGCGGACCTTCGCGAGGCTGGTGGCAAGTTCGAGGCGTCGATCGCCGAGCTCGATGACCGGGATCGAGGCGAAGTAGGCGCGCTGGAGCGCCTCGTCGGCATCGATGTCGCGCTCGACGAGGGCGGGCGTCGGCTGACCGTTCGAGCGCCGTTGGCTAAGGAGCGCCGTCACCATCTCGCGAGCCTCATTGCACAGGCGGCAATCGGGGCGGCCATACAGGATGAGGTCGGGCAGGGGAGCGTCGTGCATCTCGAGCCGGATTGTAGGGCAGGGTCCGGAATCGGCCGGTTGGCCGCCTATCCGGGGCACCGGCTGCCCGGCAAGTCCGCCTATCCCGGGCCCCGGCTGCCCGGCAAGTCCGCCAGATGGAAGTCCACGGCACCCTAAGGCGGCTCGGCGAGCTCCCCGGGTGCCTGCCGCATCGCGAACCACGCTCGACCACCGCGCGTCCTGCCGCAGTTCATGCCTCGGATCCGCCCAAGGTTTCTGTACGTTGCCCTTTGGCGGTGTGGGGGCTACGCGGTACGATGAGGTCCGCGCCCCCGTAGCTCAGTGGACAGAGCGAGGCCGTCCTAAGGCCTGCGTCGGCGGTTCGAGTCCGTCCGGGGGCGCCATCCGCGAAAGCCATCCAGATGTGGACCCTGAGTCAGGAGTTGGGCGATGGGGCGGCCTCCCGGCGATGACGCAGTGATTCCCCACCAGGAGGCCAGCGCGACCGCTCACCTTCTGCTCGATGAGCTCGTCTCGGCGGCGTCGTCTCCGGGCAGAGGCCTGAATGTCATCCAGCTTGCGCGTCAGGGGGCCCAATGGAAGGAACCAATCGATCTTGAGATCCTGCTTCAGGTGGACCGTGACGCGGGTGGCAACGTTGCGGTCCTGATCTCCGAGCCATATGACGGTCCGAGTGCGCCGGACACGATCTTCCGAGTCGACCCATCCGATCCCACGACCATCGAGGCGATGGCCGTCGAGCTTCGTCGGATGTTCGCCGCGTGGCACGCAGATCCCGAGTCGCCGTGGCGCTTCCGTCGTGAGAACCCGGACGCATCGGACCCGGTCGACGAGGATTGGCAGGTGCGTCCCAGCGCGTCGGATCTGCTCGACCGTCTTGGACGAGTTCAATCGGGACGCGGCGGCAGCGTGGCCTTGGCCGCGATCGATAAACCTCTGATAGTCATCCGGTTGTCTGTGTCCGGCCGGCTGTCGAACATGCGCGTGACGGGCCGCGTGGAGCCGCTGCTGAGCGAACCATCGAAGGCGGCTTCACCGCACCAGTGGTCAGTCCGGGGCAACCAGCCTGGGGCGCTCAGGCTGCTGCGCGACGTGTCGGCGCTCATCGCAGACGAGACTCAACGTGACGACCCGGCGCCGGGCGCCGGGCTCGCCGTTCGGTTGGAGACGAATTCGGCGTCGAAACGGGCGTCCGGGGCCGGCTGCGTGGCGCTGCTCATGGTGGCCATCTGGACCGTGCTGGCCGGCGTGGGGCTATTCATCTTGGGATGGCCCCAATCCGGGATCATCGGTGACCTGGCCCGCCAGGCTCGCGAAGGGGCCACAAACAAGCCTGGAGGTGGCGTCCTGATCGTCATGATCGCTCTGGCAAGCGGTGTGATCCCGGGATTGTTGGCCATGAAAGGCGTCGAATGGATCGCCGACCGTGGTCGCGTCCGCTACGCCATCGAAGCTTTCCTCCTGACGGTCGTTGCCGTCGGCGTGTACGCGGTTTGGGTCGCCGCCATGATGCTCACCTCCGCTTGGTCGGCCCTGCTGGCGATCGTGGTGGTTCCCCTGGTGGCGCT
>JBKJXL010000096.1:0-2963 GCA_046716225.1 Candidatus Limnocylindrales bacterium
AGAACCTGGACAACCAGGCGCGCGACATCCGTGAGTCACGGGCGGCCGCCTTCACCACCGACGCCGTTGCCGACGCCGTTGCCGACGGCGCCGCCACGGGCACCGGCGAAGCCGCCGGCCCGCCGTCTAACGAGACCCTTGACCTTGCGGTCGTGGCGGTCGTCGCAGGCGACGGACTCGCCGCGCTCTTCCGTGAGTTCGGCGTGGGCGCCGTCGTCCCGGGCGGTCAGTCGTCCAACCCCAGCACGGGCGAGCTGCTCGAGGCCATCGGACGCATATCGGCCCGGGAGATCCTGCTCCTCCCGAACAATCCCAACGTCATCCTGGCCGCCCGCCAGGTCGCCCAGATGACCGATCGCCCGGTCGTCGTCGTTCCCACACGGAATGCGGCCGAGGGCTTCGCGTCCCTGTTGGCCCTCGATCCGGGCCTTGGCGCGGCCGACAACGCGGCGCCCATGACCGAGGCCGCCCGGGCGATCCAGACCCTGGCCGTCACCGAGGCGGTCCGCGACGCGACGATCGGCGGCAAGAAGGTGAAGCGGGGCCAGACGATCGCGCTGGACCCGGACGACGGGCTCGTCGCGGTGAATGGCGACCGGGTGAAATGCGTGACCGCGGCCGTGGCGTCGCTGACGCCGGGGTTCGAGCTGTTGACCCTGTTCTACGGCGACGGATCGGATCTGACCGAGGCGGAAGCGATGGCCCGCACCCTGGGAACCGTCGCGGCCGGCGTGGAGGTGGAGGTCCGGCTTGGCGGCCAGCCCTACTACCGCTACCTGATCGCCGCCGAGTAGCCGGTGGCCAAGGCAGCCAGCCCTCCGCCACCGCCGACCGACCCGGTCGAACTGCTGTCGACCCCCCTCGCGCGATCCGGCCTGACCGCAGCCGCGACGTTGCGCCGCGCCGGGATCCGGCTCGGGTTCTACGACGTTCGGGACCTCCTGTTCCATCTGCCCCGCCGCTACGACGACCTGCGGGAGATGCGCGACCTCGGGGATCTGATGTTCGTCGCCGACGGGGACATCATCTCGGCCCAGGCGACGGTCGGCGATGTCCGGGTCGAGCCTGGCTTTCGCGGCCGGACACAGCGGACGACCGCCCGGCTCGAGGACGACACAGGCGCGATCGACGCGACATGGTTCGGTCGACGGTTCATCGAGCGGCGGCTGCATGTCGGATCTCAGATCGTGGTATCCGGGAAGCTCAAGCACTTCGGACGACGGCTGACGCTTGACAACCCCGAGTTCCAGGTGCTCGTCGGCGAGATGGGCGACACGGAGCTCCTGCATGCGGGCCGGATCGTGCCGGTCTATCCGCTGACGGCGGGGCTGAACGCGATCCGCCTCCGTGCCGCCATCCGCGAGGCGCTCGACAAGGCCGGCTATGCCTACCCGGAGTACCTGCCCGACGAGATCGCCAGCGCGGAGGACCTGGTGCCGATCGCTCGAGCCATCGAGGAGGCGCACTACCCGGCCTCGTTCCCCGGTCGGGATGCCGCGTTGCGCCGGCTCGCTTTCGACGAGCTCCTGGCGCTCCAGCTCGGCATGGTCGAGCGACGGCGGCAGCGAGTCCGCGACGCCGCGACGGAGATCCGTGTCGAGACGGATGCTGATGCGGCTGTCCGGTCGGCGATCGTCGCGGCGATCGGGGCTCGCGTCGGCGAGGCGATCGACCTGACCGTTGACCAAGTCGTCGCCATGGACGCCATCCGCGACGACCTCGCGCGGCCGACCCCGATGCTGCGCCTCCTCCAGGGCGACGTGGGTTCGGGCAAGACCGCCGTCGCGGCGTACGCGCTTGCGGCGACCGCCCGGGCGGGTCTCCAGGGCGCGCTCCTGGCTCCGACCGACCTGCTGGCTCGCCAGCATCTCGAGACGCTCGGTGCCCTGCTCGAAGGCGTCGGCATCGGCGCCACGCTGCTGACGGGCTCGCTCAAGGCCGACGTCAAGGCCAGGTCGCTCGAAGCGATCGCGTCGGGCCAGGCGCTCGTCGTCGTCGGGACGCACGCGCTCCTCCAGGGCGCCGTGTCGTTCAAGGATCTCGGCCTCGTGGTCATCGACGAGCAGCATCGGTTCGGGGTCGACCAGCGTGGAGCGCTTGAGGCGAAGGCCGGAGGGCGGTCGCCGCATGTCCTGTTGATGACCGCCACACCCATCCCGCGGACACTCGGCCAGGTCCTGTACGCGGACCTCGACGTGTCGGACCTGCGGACGCCGCCAGCCGGCCGGGTGAAGATCCGAACCGGCGTCAAGCGACCGGCCGATCTCGACGGGACCTGGCAGAAGGTTCGTGAGGAGGCCGCCCTCGACCATCGGACATTCGTCGTCGTGCCGCTCATCGAGGAGGGCGCCGATGACGGAGACGGTGCCGTCGCCGCCGAGAGCGAGGCCGTCCGGCTGGCTGGACTGCTCGATCCGCTGCGAGTCGGGATGGTTCACGGCAGGCTCAAGCCGGCTGAGCGGGACGCCGAGATGACCCGGTTCCGCGACGGCGACCTCGACGTCCTCGTCGGTACCACGGTCGTCGAGGTCGGGGTGGACGTGCCGGCCGCGACGATGATGGTCATCGAGGGCGCCGATCGGTTCGGGCTTGCGCAGCTCCACCAACTTCGCGGGCGGGTCGGGCGCGGCAGCGTCGAATCCTTCTGCGTCCTCGTGACCGAATCGGCCGACGAGACCGCGATCGCACGTCTGCGTGCGGTCGTCGATTCGAACGATGGGTTCGCCCTTGCCGAGAAGGACTTCGAGCTGCGCAAGGAAGGCGATGTCCTCGGGCTCGCTCAGAGCGGCTTCCCGCGCCTCCGGATCGCGTCGCTCCTGGTCGCCGAGAATCGCGACGTGGCCGTCCAGGCTCGTCAGCACGCCGAGGCCCTGCTCGATGACGCCGGCCGCCTCGACCCGCGCTACCCGGCGCTCGCCGCGGCGCTCGCGGATGGCTGGCTCCGACGGGTCGCGGCCGCGGAA
>JBKJXL010000097.1:0-3204 GCA_046716225.1 Candidatus Limnocylindrales bacterium
AGCTTGTCGAGGCCTTCTCTGGAGAGGTAGGTGGGCTTGTTGTTCACGGTCTGATGCCCCCGCGTAGCAGGTGATCTCGATGTGGGCGGACCGGTCTGGGCGGTCTTCGGTAAAGGAAAGAACTCCAGGCTCGCTGCGGTCGATCACCGCGCGCCTGAAGTTCCAGCCGAGCGTGAATGGTAGTCGCGCGGCTGGTGGGTGTCAAAGACCATCAGGCCCCGTCGGAGCGGATCCGACCAGTCCTTAGACCCCTTCGGACAGACGGATCAGGCGGCGCTTCACGCGCTGCAGCGAGCCGCGATCCGGAAGCGCCACGAAGAGCGTGTCGTCGCCCGCGATGGACCCGGCCACCTCCGGCCAGCGAGCCCGATCGAGCGCCGCCGCGATGGCATGGGCGGACCCGGGCAGCGTGCGCAGTACCAGCAGGAGGCCGGCCTCATGGATCTCCAGCGGAAGATCTGCCAGGAGCTTGCGCAGGCGGTCTTCGCCGGAGGTCTCGGCCTCGACCAGCCGCGACGGCAGGGCATAGGCCGTCATGCCGTCGCGTGCGACCTTGATCAGGCCCAGCTCCGCGACATCGCGCGAGATGGTCGCCTGGGTCGTGCGGAAGCCGCGCTCCCGGAGTGCGGCCGCGAGCTCCTGCTGCGTGCGGACCAGGCGGAGCGCAACCAGGTCCCGGATGGCTCGTTGGCGGGCCTGCTTCATCACTTCCATGTGCCTACCTCGTCGCCAGGAAGACGAGGACGATCCCAGCCAGGACGAACCGGTAGACCACGAACACCGTCAGCGAGTGGGTCCTGAGGTAGCGCAGCAGTACGCCGATCGCGAAGATGCCTGCGGCGAACGACGCGAGCATCCCGACGATGAGCGGGACCAGGTCGACATCCACCCCCAGCTCACCCGAGGCTAGTCGCCCGGCCTCGAAGACGATCGCGCCGATCGTGATCGGGGTGGCCATCAGGAAGCTGAAGCGCGCAGCCGCCTCCCGGTCCAGGCCGACGAAGCGCGCCGCGGAGATGGAGATGCCCGAACGGCTGATCCCGGGGATCAACGCCAGCGCCTGGGCGGCGCCGATGCCGACGGCGATGGGGAACGTCACGTCCTCCTCCGGCCGATCCCGGCGACCGAACCGGTCGGCGAGCCACAGGATGACGCCACCGATGACGAGCGTGATCGCCACGAGGGCAGGCTCGCGTATGACGGTCTCGATCGCGTCGCTGAACACGAGGCCCACGAGGGCCGCCGGGATCGTCGCCGCGAGCAGCAGCCAGGCGAGTCGGCGATCCGGGCTCCCGGCGAACGAGCGGTCGCGGACGGTCGCGACCCCGGCCGGGATCAACCTGGCCCAGTCGGCCCGGAAGTAGGCCAGCAGGGCGGTCAGCGTCCCGATGTGCAGCATCACGCTGAAGGCCAGGGAGTTGATGAACGCATCGTCCCAGCCCAGCACGACCGGGATGAGCAGCAGGTGCCCGGACGACGAGATCGGCAGGAACTCGGTGAGTCCCTGCACGATCCCCATGATCAGCGCCTGGAGGACGGTATCCATCACCTCGGCGTCGCCTCTGACGGATCAGGCCTGTGTTACCGGGTCCGCGCGCTCACTCACGCACCTTCAGGTGCGCTCGTTCCCGTGCTCCCCGGCGCCTTGGCCTGATCTCGCCATACGCGACGATTCTCGGTTCAGCTGCGCGTGAATCAGCGAAGGAATAGCGGGGCAAGCACCAAGGAGATCGTCGCGAGGAGCTTCACGAGGACGTGGAGCGACGGGCCGGCGGTGTCCTTGAACGGATCACCGACCGTGTCGCCGACGACGGCCGCGGCGTGGGCTTCGGAGCCCTTGCCGAGGACATTGCCATCGTCGTCCATGAGATGCCCCGACTCGATGTACTTCTTGGCGTTATCCCAGGCACCACCGCCGTTGTTCAGGACGGTCGCCAGCAGGACGCCGGAGATCGTGCCGACCATGAGCATGCCGGCGACGGCTTCGGCGCCGAGCAGGACCCCGATCGCGATCGGCGTGGCCACCGCGACCAGGCCCGGGGCGATCATCTGCTTGAGCGCGGCCTTGGTCGTGATATCGACGACCCGGGCGTAGTCCGGGCGCTGGGTGTAGTCCATGATCCCGGGCATCTCGCGGAACTGGCGGCGGACCTCGACGATGATGGTCTGGGCCGTGGTCCCGACCGCGCGGATGGCGAGCGCGCTGAAGAAGTAGCACAGCGTGGCCGCGATCATCGCCGCGATGAACACGTTGACGTTAGCCAGGTTGACCGAGGTGAGCAGCTCGACGCCGGGGACGCCGGCCTCGATCTGGCGGCCCTTGATCACGTTGATCTTGTCGATGTAGGCGCTGAACAGCAGGAACGCCGCCAGCGAGGCTGACGCGATCGCGTAGCCCTTGGTCAGGGCCTTGGTCGTGTTCCCGACGGCGTCGAGGCGGTCCGTGATCTCGCGGGCGCCTTTTTCGATCCGGCTGAACTCGGCGATGCCACCGGCGTTGTCGGTGATCGGGCCGAACGTGTCCATGGCCAGGATGTAGGCCGTCGTCATGAGCATGCCCATGGTCGCGACGGCGGTCCCGAAGATTCCGCCGACGTTCCGGCCGTCGGCCCCCACCAGACCGGCCTGAGCGCCCAGCCAGTGGCTGGCGAACAGGGCGATGGCGATGGTGATGGCGGTGACCGCCGTGGTCTCGAAGCCGACGGCGGTGCCGGCGATGATGTTCGTTGCGGGGCCGGTCTTTGACGCTTCGGGGATCTCGCGAACCGGGCGGAAGGTGCCGGCGGTGTAGTACTGGGTGATGTAGACGAAGGCGACGCTCGTGGCGAGGCCTACGATGCCGGCCGCGAAGAAGTACAGCCAGGTCGGGAAGCCGCCTTCGCCGGTCGTGCCGTTGGTGTCCATCATCACGTACGTCGTGATGGCGAGGCCCACCACGGACAACAGGGTCGTGACCCAGTAGCCGCGGTTGAGCATGTTCATCGGGTCCTCGTCTTCCTTGCCGCGGACTATGAAGATCGCCACGATGGTCGCCAGCAGGCCGAAGGCCCGGACGACGAGCGGGAAGAAGATCCACGCCTCGGGGTTCGGCCACGCAGCCTGCAGCGCGATGCCGTAGGCAGCGACGCCGAGGATCATCGCCCCGATGTTCTCGGCCGCGGTCGACTCGAACAGGTCCGCGCCGCGGCCGGCGCAATCGCCGAC
>JBKJXL010000098.1:0-8270 GCA_046716225.1 Candidatus Limnocylindrales bacterium
CACCGAGCGCTACGTCGGCAAGATCCTGGTCATCGAGACCGGACGACGTCTGTCGCTCCAGAAGCACGAGGTCAAGGACGAATCGATCCTGGTCCTGTCAGGCCGACTGGAGCTGACCCTCGAGGACGACGACGGCCTGATCGTCGTGGAGGAGCTGGGACCAGGCGATCGTCGGCGCGTCGAGACCGGCCGGATCCACCGCTACGCGGCCATCGAACGCTGCGAACTCGTCGAGGTGTCCACGCCGGAACTCGACGACGTGGTCCGCCTGGAGGACGACTTCGGGCGTGAAGGCACCAGCGCCCCATAGTCATCCCGGCAAATGACGGATCTCCGGGGTGCCGGGGGTTTCCCGACGGGTGTACCCTGTGGGCACGCGACCGCCCTCACCGGTCGAGGTGCATGACCGGTCGGCGGCCCCGTCAGCGCCCCATGGGGCGACGGAGGTAGGTCTGCGATGCACAGTTCCCTGATCGGCAAGGTCGAAAAGGCGAATCGCTACGCCCGAGAGCTCGATCGCATCACATTCGACGGTCTCTCGGTGATCTTCCGTGGCGATAACGACACGCACCATGTCAGCCTCGACGCCCGTCAGTGGCGATGCACCTGCCATTACTTCGAGAGTTGGTCTTCGTGTGTCCACCTCCTGACCCTTCAGAAGGTCCTTGGGGTGATGCTGCCCGAGGAGGCCCAGGTGTCGATCTTCTCGGCCTCCCCGGAGCCCGTGGAGACGACCGCCTGACGATCGTGCCGCGGCGCGCTCAGGACACGTCCAACCGCCAGAAATAGGTCGCCGAGCCGGCCTCGCCGAACCCGACGGTCACCGCGAGCGTCCACGATCCGCCGGCGGGCGCCGAGATGACGGGCGCGCCGACACCGGAGCCCACGACGACGCCGACTCCATCCACGTCCGACGCCGGAGCCAGCCGCGCCGTCCACTCGGTCGTCGTGACGGCCGGCGCGACCGTCACGGTGAGGATCTCGCGACCACCGACAGCCACCGCCGTCCCGGGCAGCCATGGACTCGCGGAGCCACCTCCGGCCCAGTCGTACGTCCCCAGCTGCCCGTCGACCGCGTCGCCGCCTTCCACCCGGATGGCCGCGGCCGGCGGACCGCCGACGCCCGGGGTGGTGAGCGACGGTGTGGTGGAGACCGCGGCCGACGGGTCGGTCGATCCGGGTACGGCGGCAGACGTGCTCGTTGCGCTCGGCGACGTCCCGCAGCCGAGGCAGCCGATCGCGGCCGCAACGAGCGTCGCCCACAGCGCCACGTGATGGATCGGACCGGTCGCCATCAGTCCCGCTCCGCCGACAACGGACAGAATGACTGACACGCCCCGACGTCGATGGTGATCGCCGCCGAGGTGCTGCCGGTCAGGCCTTCGTCGGTCGGCGTCTTGAACACGGCCCGGACCTGGGTGTCGGCGCGCATGGTCAGGCTCCGCGTGTACGTCCCGGACGTCGTCCCGGTCGCCATCGTCCCGGTCGTCAGCCACGTCGTGGAGCCAAGCCCCTTCGTCTGGAGCGAGACCACCCGGCCTGACACGGGGTTGGCGCCGAGTCGCTTGTACGCAGCAAGATCCGTGACCTTCAGGGTCGCGACGATCGTCACCGAGCCGCCGTACGCGACCGCCGCCGGCGCGGCGACGGTGAGGGTGGTCCCGAGCGATCCGCATGCTGCGTATTTCGCGGCCCAGGTCTGCATGTCGTACTCGCGCTGGAGGGTGGCGACGTCGCAGACACCGAGCGCGTGCATGTTCCAGCCGACGCTGGGCTTCGTCCGCGAGAACGTCTGGACGACGGCGTCCGTGTAGTCGCTGTCGTTCGCGAAGTTCGCGTGGTGGTTCAGGATCTCGATGTGCCCGAACTCGTCGAGCGCTACGGTCTCCGCGTCATAGCAGCCGTTCGGCGCGGTCGTGTACGTCTGGCACCACTTGAGCGTGCCCCAATCGAACACGTGGCCCTGCTCGCGCAACCACATCGTGAACGACGTCGGGGCCGTCCGGGTGAAGCAGGCGATGCCGTTGACCCCGCATGTGGCAGCCAGGCCGTAGCCGATGAGGTTCGGCCCGCCCGCCTCGTAGACGAACGCCGCGGCGCGACTCGCCCGTGTCTCGGTCACGTCGGCCGCCGTGGCCTTGATCGCGGTCGAGATCGCGGCGACCGGAGCGGCACCCGATCGCCAGCTGAACTTCAGGACCTGGTCCTCGGCGTACGGGCCGCCGCCGAGGATCGGATCGGGACCGTGGGCGGCCGTCCCGCTGGTCAGGCCGACTGCGAGGATCGCGCCGAGAGCGACGACACGTGTGCCGCGCATGGCATGTTGCATCATGGGAGCACCTCATCGACGGCGGCGGACCGTCCATCGAGCACGTGGCGGAGGATCGGAGCAGGCCCGCCGTCGCCGATGTCCAGGCGGCCCTGCGGCGCCAGCACGACCCAGCCGGCCGGAGCCCGGAAACCTGCGGCCGCGCGGCTCGGGTCCATCGACAGTTCCTGCCCGTCCGGCAGCGACCCGCTGTTCGCCGGTCGGGCGCCCGCCAGGTCCATCGACCACAACGTTCGCCCATGTCCCGTGTCGCGGACGTGGACCAGGCGCACGCCCTCGGGGGTCTGGATCAAGACCGCGGGCCCGGCGCCCGGGACGAGGATCCGGCGATGCCCGTCCGCCACGTCCGTGGCGACGATGGGGCAGGGCAGGCCGCGACAGGCCAGATAGGAGACCAGCCGTCCGCTCGCCAGGCCGAGCGCGGCCCCCAGATCCGACTGCGCCACCTGAGGTCTCGCGTCGCCGTCGGCCGGCACGAGACGCGTCCGGCAGGCCAGTTCGCCGCACGACTGGACCGCCAGCGACCCGTCGTCAAGGCTCCACAGGAATTCCGTGGACCACGTCTTACCGAAGCGTTCATCGGACGCGATCGGCGCCAGGATCCGCGTCGTACGCCCGGATCCATCGAGCGGCCGACGCCACGTCCCAAGGTCCGATCGGGTCGCCCGATCCACCCGGAACTCCACGAGCGACACCCCATCCGGACTGATCGTGGCACGACGGACGACGTCGGTCGTGGTGCGGACGGTCGTGGCGCACCCGTCCAGGACATCGAGCGCGACCAGGCGCGATGTGGAGCCGTCATCGGAGCCGACGAGGACGACGGCCCCGAACGGACCAGCGGCGAACGATTCGGGCGACAGTGTGAGCGTCCGGCGGCCGGAGCCGTCGGATCGACCGACGACGAGTCGCTGCCCGCTCAGCGCGCCGGCGGCGTCCAGGACGGGGTCCAGTCGGAACCAGGGCGCCTGGCCCGGGGCGACATCGACGGCTCCCGGAGCGACCCGGGCCGCCAGGTCCGTCCCGCCGAGGGTGTCGACGCAATCGGGCGGGACCCACGGGAGCGTGCGGGCGCCGAGTGTCGTGGACGTGAGCAGCGCGACCGCGCCGAGCGCG
Source organism: Candidatus Limnocylindrales bacterium (assembly GCA_046716225.1). Taxonomy (GTDB): domain Bacteria; phylum Chloroflexota; class Limnocylindria; order Limnocylindrales; family CSP1-4; genus SPCO01. The sequence continues at coordinate 3,446 of JBKJXL010000098.1, forward strand.
ACGATCCCTGGTCCGGCCATCCGACGCCATGTCGACCTCACCATCACGTGGACCTCCCCCGGCGGTTGGTGCGGCGGGAGGGCGAGTTCCGGGATGGTCGCAGGCGGCGCTCACCGGCGGCTTACCGCCGGCTTATCGAGCGATCGACGCCGACGAGGTCGAGGTCCTGATCGGCAGCACGGCCCCGAACGCCGCCCGCCTGGCGGTCCGTCGGAGGACCGCCAGGACAGCCGGACCGAGCAGCACCATGAGGAGCACGTTGGTGATCGCGCGGATGACGTCCCAGCCCATCGACGTGGCCAGGCTGAACAGGACGAGCCGCTGCAGGTTCTCGACGAACGGCGCGCCCGGCAGGTAGGAGATCGCACTGCCCTCGCCAGCCACGAACGGCCAGAACCACAGGTTCATCAGCAACCCGAAGGCCATCGCCGCGACCGCCGCGTAGACCGCCAGCAGGACGATCTCAGCACGACCACGCATCGGCGGCAGGAGGCCTGCACCGAGGCCCACCCAGGAGGCTGCCAGCATCTGGAATGGCAGCCACGGACCGACGCCGCCGGTCAGCAGCGCCGACGCGAACAAGGTGGTCGACCCGAGCACGAACCCGAAGCCGGGTCCGAACACCCGGCCGGCCACGATCAGCAGGAAGAACGAGGTCTCGATGCCGGCCGTGCCGGCTCCCAGCGGTCGCAGGGCGGCGCCGATGGCCGACAGGACGCCGAGCATCGCGAGCGCCTTCGAATCGATGCCGCCGCCGGCGATGTCCGCGAGCACGACGCCGACCAGGATCGGCAACAGGATGAGGAAGACGAGCGGGGCGTCCGTGCCGTGCCCGATCCCCGGCACGGGGACCCGAAGCAGTGGCCAGGCGAAGGCGATCGCCCCGGCGAATGAGGCCAGAGCGAGGACGGTCGCCGAGCGTCGGTCGAAGCGGACGGCGGCCGCCCGCCGGCTCATGTGGGACCACCCGTCGAGTCCGGTCCGGGACCAGCCGACAGGGCATCCACCACGTCGTCCACGGTCAGGTAGGGGAGCGGGGCCAGGATCCGGGCGACCTGCGGTGCGAAGGACGGCGAGGCGACCAGGACGTCGCGGGCGGAACCGTCAGCGACGATCTCCCCGTCGGCCATGACCAGGACCCGATCCGCGACGGTCGCCACGAACTCGACATCGTGGGTCGAGAGCAGGACGGACCGGCCCTCGTCCGCCGATCGTCGGAGGGACGTGGCGAGCTGTCGTTTCGCGGCGTAGTCGAGACCACGCGTCGGCTCGTCGAGCAGCACGATCCGCGGGTCCGCTGTGAGCTGGACCGCCAGCACGACCGCCAGCCGCTGGCCCTCGGACAGGTCGCGCGGGTGCGCCCCGCCCGGGACGCCCGGCACCAGGTCGTCGAGCAGCCGGCGGCAGGTCCCGGCCCGCGCTTCGGACTCGGTGTCTGCCTGACGGCACTCGCCGTCCGCCGTGTCGAGGTAAAGCAGGTCCTGCGCCTCCTGCGGGACGAGACCGACCACGCGTCGCGCGGCAGCGGGCTCCAGTCCGGCCGGATCCACGCCGCCGACGTCGACCGTTCCGGCCCGACGGGACCCGGACCCCTGGAGCGCCCACAGGAGCGACGACTTGCCGCTCCCGTTGCGTCCCATCACCGCGGTGATGTCACCGACCGCCAGGACGAGATCCGCCGAGCGGACCGCCACCACCGAGCCATACGTCACGCTGATCCCCCGCGCCACCAGGGCGGCCGGCCCTGAGTGACCCCCGGGAACGGCGCCGGCGGCCCCGCCTGGATCCGAGGAGCTCGCGGACAGGCGCTCACGGAGTCCCGGGGCCAGGCGGCGGGCGTCGCGGATCGACAGGGGCAGCGGTTCCCAACCGGCCGCGCGAGCGAGGCCCACGATGGGCGGCACGTCGGCCACGGCGGCCAGCACGGCGGCGGGCGGGCCCGAGGTGATCGTGCCGTCACCGGCGACGCGGATGACCGAGTCCGCGTGCTGGATGACCCGCTCCAGGCGATGCTCGGCGAGGACGACGGTCATGCCCAGGTCGTGGACGAGCCGGGTGATCGCGGCGATGACGTCCTCGGCCGCGGTGGGATCCAGCGCGGATGTCGGCTCGTCCAGGATCAGGATTTGTGGATGTGCCGTCAGGGCGGCACCGATGGCCACGCGCTGCTGCTGGCCGCCCGACAGCGTTCGAAGCGGCCGCTCGCGAAGGTCCGCCAGACCCAGCAGGTCCAGGATCTCCTCGACCCGCTTGCGCATGACCGGCGGGTCCAGCGCGAGGTGTTCCATCGAGTAAGCCAGTTCCTCTTCCACGACGTCGGTGACGAAGCCGGCGACCGGGTCCTGGCCGACGTACCCGACGACATCGGCCAGCTCGCGCGGTGGGTGCGTGCGCGTGTCGCGACCGTCCACCAGCACGGTGCCGGTCAGCGTCCCGCCCGTGAAGTGCGGGACCAGCCCGTCGATGGCGCCGAGGAAGGTGGACTTGCCCGAGCCGGTCGGCCCGACCACCAGGCACAGTTCGCCTTCCTGGATCCGCACGCTGACGTCACGCAGGACCGCACGAGTCGAATCGGCGTAGGTCACGCTCACGCGATCGAAGGTGATCACCCGCGCGACGCCGTTCGGGCGAGGGTCACGTCGGCCTGCCAGCGGACAGGGGGTGCCAGCCAGGCGGGCAGGGCCGCGATGAGGATCCCGAACGTGGCCAGCGGGACGAGCGTCGGCCACGCGAGCGGGACGAGCGATGGCTGGAGGGCCGCCGGGTCCACGACGCCCGCCGCGAACATGAACGCGGCCGCGGCGATCCCGCTGGCAGCGACGAGCGTTTCCGAGCCCGTCCACGGATCCGGCCGATAGGTCGTGCGGTCGAGGCGTCGGCCCCCGAGCGCGAACCCGGCCATGGCGGCGACCGTCCCGCCGACCAGCATCGGCAGACCCAGGACCGGAGCGACGGTTTCGTCGAGGATACCGTAGGCGCCGATGCACACGCCGATCAGGCCACCGATGACGAGCGCGCCGGTCAGGCGACGGGTCAGCACCGGGATGTGCGCGGATCGGCCGTAGCCCCGGGCGTCCATCGCGGCGGCCAGGGCGAGGGATCGGTGGAGCGCATCCTCGAGGACCGGGATGAGGATGCCCATGAGTGCGCGAGGGCCGCGGCCCGACGCGCCACGCAGGCGACGGGCGCGCCGGACCCGGCCGACGCTCTCGACGAGTTGTGGGGCGACGCTGACCGCGACGACGAGGGTGGCGCCCATCTCGTACAGGGCGCTCGGCACGCTGCGCAGGAGCCGGCGGGGGTCTGCCAGGACATTGGCTGCGCCGATGCAGACGATGAGCGTCGCCAGGCGCAACCCGTCATAGGCGGCGGCCAGGACACTCTCGAGGGTGATGACGCCGCCGAGCGTCACGCCGACCGCCCAGTCCGGCAGCGGCGCCTCGGGCAGGGTGATCAGGACGTGATCGCCATAGTCGCCTCCGAACAGGATCCGGTACACGACGCGCAGCACGACGATGAGCAGGCCGGCCAGCAGATACCCGCGGAATCCGCGCGCCCACGGGGCATCCGAGCGGCGCTCGCTCACGACGAATGCCGCGACGGCGATGATCAGGCCCAGGAGCAACGGATCGGTCGTACGGCTCGCGGCGGTCGCGAGGGCGATCGCCCAGATCCACCACGCCACCGGGTGGAGCGCCCGAGGCAGTCGGTCCGGCGTCGAGACGACGCGCCGGTCAGCCATCGCCGGGGCCTGCGGATCGCCGCGAGGCCGCGAGGAGGGCGGCCGCGCCGATCGCCACGATGAGTCCGATCCCGACCAGCGTGCCGATCGGCGGACCGGCGCTCGACGTCGCGGTCGCCGCCGCGACCGGCGGCCCGGCATCGTCTGAGCCGGCGGCTCCCGCGACGCTGGTCGGGCTCGCGCGTCCTGTCGACCCGCCCGGCTCGCTGGTGGTGGCGGACCTCGGATCGGCCGTGGGCACCGTCGCCGAAGCGGAGGTCGCGGCTGTCGGCGCTGCCGTGGGTGTCGGTCTCGGCGTCGAGGCGTCGGGTGTCGGCTGCGCCATCGATGTCGCGGGCGTCGCCGTCGGCGTCGGCGTGGGTTTCGGCGTCGGTTTCGGCGTCGGTTTGGGGGTCGCGGGCGGGTCCGGCGGCGCCGGCGGGGCGATGCCCGGGACGACGGTCTCGCCGCCTTCCGAGAACGACCAGCCGTCGACCGTCCCGGGCGGCGGTGTGCGGGTCTTGCCGCCCTCCGTGCTCGCGACCCACGACCCACCGCGCGCGGCGTGCCAGTACGACCAGTAGGCGGTGGCCGGTGGCGTATTGATGCAGGTCTCGTCGGCCGGGCCCGGCTTCGCGTCGATGCGACACAGGAAGCCCGGCACGTTCTGGACCTCGGCGATGGTGAACCCCGCAGCCTGGAGGGCCTTGAAGCCGGTCGCGGGCGAACCCGTGGCGCAGCGCACGACGATCCCGCCGCCCAGCGACTGGAAGTCGACCACGACGGTGACCCCGGTCGTACCCGGACACGCGCCGGCAGCGCCTGCGGTGGACGGCGGACTGGCGCCGAACCACGCCGCGGCCGCCAGGATGGCAGCCGCAACGGTCACGGCCGGCCGGCCGTGGCGTCCGCGAAGGGCCATCCGGATCGTCGTCAGCGGCTCGCCCGACGACGGGCGGCCACTACGGCCCCACCCGCGGCGGCGAGCGCCAGGGCGAGCGCGACGACCAGCGATGTGCCGCTCCCAGCCGCGGACCCGGACGACTCGACATCCGTCGGCGGGAGCGTGATGGTCGGGCCGGCGCCGCCATCGTCGTTCGGGGC
>JBKJXL010000099.1:0-3550 GCA_046716225.1 Candidatus Limnocylindrales bacterium
GTCGGGCGCGAACTGGCGAGCGCCGGTGTCCGCGGGCGGTTCAGCGTCGACTTCGCCGCCGTCCGCGATGCCCGCGGCGAGTGGGCGATCCATGCCCTCGAGGTCAACATCCGCAAGGGCGGCACGACCCATCCGTACGCCGCGTTGCGGAATTTGGTCCCCGGCCGGTACGACGCGGACATTGGCGAATGGCTCCTGACGGACGGCAGCGCCCGCGCCTACAGCTCCAGCGACAACCTGGTCGATCCGGACTGGTTCGGCCTACCGCCGTCCGACGTGATCCGCGCGGTGCGGGACGCCGGCCTCCAGTTCGACTGGGCCACGGGTCGCGGGGTGACGCTCCACATGCTCTCGTGCCTGGCGATCGATGGTCGATTCGGAGTCACGGCGATCGGGACCTCGCCCCAGGACGCACAGGGCCTGTACGACGCCACACGCGATGCGATCGATCGGCGACCGGCCCTGCGTTCACCGTCCTAGGTCCGGGCCACCGGGCGTGGCAACCTTGAGCGCCATCGATCCCGGGGCGCGCGCGAAGTACTTACGGGGGATATGGCCCTGGACGTGGGTCGTGCAGCCTCTGGACATGACGTTGACCCTGCATCGCGTGGGCGATCGCCCGCGATGGCGGGTACCGCCTCCAGGCTTCATCGGTGTCCTTGGGGGCGCCCTCCTCATCCCGCTCTTCATCCTCGCCATGGCCGACGCTGGTGGCCAGGCGACCTTGTGGGAAAACACGCACTGGACCGTCAGCGCGTTGGTGGCCGTGCTGATCGCCGCCTGTGCGGTCGCCCGTTCACCGTCGATCCCGGGCAGTGGCCGCGCGAAGCTCATCGCGACACTCGGCCTGGGCCTGTACGCGGCCGGGCAGCTGGCGTGGGACGCCCAGGTCGCCGCCGGCCTGTATCCAGTGCCGGCCCTGTCCGACCTGCTCTTCCTCGGCGCTGCCCTCCCGATCGCGTTCGCGCTCATCCTCGACGCGTCGGCGACCCGGTCGCGGGGCGAGGTCGTCGCCTTCGCGATGGACGGAGCGATCGTCGTGCTCGCCGTCGCAGCGGCCGTGCTGTTCGCCTACGGGCCACTCGCCAGTGAAAGCGTGCATGCGGTCGGACTGGTCCTGTTGGCGTACCCCGCTGTGTTCATCGGACTTGGGGCGTTCGCGCTGCTCGCGACCGTGGGGTCCGGCTCCGGACGCCTGGTCGCGGGACCGGTCGCCCTGGCGGTAGGCCTGACGCTGATCGGCCTGACATGGGCGACCTGGCTTCAGACGTTCGCCGCGGGCAGCTATCCGCGAGCCGGCGATCCCATCAACGTGCTGAGCTCGGTCGCCGTCGTGATCGCGGGCGTGGGCATCGCCGCCTGGGCGCCTCGGTCGGATCGGGCGGGCGCCGCCGATCCGCCGCGCGCCTTCGTACAAGCGGCGCTGCCGGTGCTCGCGGTGGTCTTCGCCGCGGCCCTGATCATCGTCCATGGCGACGGCTCGGCCGAGGGCGGGGGACACCTCGTCGAAGTCGCCGCCTGGGCCGTCATCGCCGTCGCGATCGCTCGCCAGACCCTGCTGCTTCGCGAGCGAACATCGTTCCTGCTCGGCGAGCGGGAGGCCATGGAGCGCGAACAACGGTTGCGCTCGGACGCCGAGCGAGCGCTGGCCGCCGAGTCCGCCAGCGAGCGACGCTACCGGACCGTCGTGTCGGTCTTCGGCCGCCTGGGTGAGCAACTCACCTTCGCCGCCGACGAGCATCAGACCCTCTCGGCGGCGGCGGCGGCCATCCGGGGTCTCTATGGGGAGATCGACGGCGAGATCCAGCTGCTCAATCCGTCGCGCGACCGCCTGACGGTCGCGCTTGCGTGGGGGGATGGCGCGCGAGCCGTCGGCATGGTCCCGGACCTGGATTCGCCGTTGGACTGCTTCGGGATCCGCCGCAGCGCTCCGTACCTGGTCAGCGACGCCGCGGAGTTGTTCGCCGTTTCCTGTCCCGCAGCGCCGTCTGAGTCCGGCGCGGTCGTGTGCCTGCCGATGGTCACCAATGGGCAGCCGGTGGGCGTGATCCACCTTCGACATGCCGAGCGTCTCGACGATGACGAAGTCGGCCACGGACAGCGGATCGCGGAACAACTCGCCCTCGCGATCGCCAATGCTCGCCTCATCAAGACCATGGAGAGTCTGGCCCTGACCGACTCCCTGACCGGGCTGTACAACGCCCGTTTCTTCGACCCGTTCCTCGAGCGCGAGCTCCGGGCCGCCGAGCGCGATGGTCAGGCGCTGGGCCTGGTCATGATCGACCTTGATCACTTCAAGGCGTTCAACGATACCAACGGCCATCAGGCGGGAGACGAGGCGCTGCGCGCGTTTGCCGATGTGGCATCCGCGACGATCCGCAGGTCCGACACGCTGGCCCGGTACGGCGGTGAGGAGTTCATCCTCCTGGTTCGAGACGCGGACCCGGCGGCCGCCGCGGCCATCGTCGAGAAGGTCCGGGTCGCGATCGAAGCCATCTCGATCGACCTTGGCCCGGACAGGCACGGCCGCCTGACGGCATCATTCGGGGTCGCGGGCAGCCCCGTCCACGGCTACGACCGACGGACACTGGTCCGGACCGCCGACCGCGCCCTGTATCGGGCGAAGGGCGAGGGACGCAATCGGGTCGTGATCGCGGAGAGCCCGGAACAACCAGAGCGCGGCGGGCCGCGAGCGGCCTGAGCGGACACGCACAGCCCTTCTGGGCACCGGTCGCCCGCCATCTGCCGTCAGAGACATGGTAGCGTCCGCCCCGATGAAGGACGCTTCGGAGATCCTCGCCGGGTACCACCGATTCCGTCGGAAGGTCGCCGGCCAGGAACCGGCGCTGGCCGAACTCGCGCGTGGTCAGTCGCCCGGCGCGCTGTGGATCGGTTGCTCCGATTCGCGGGTCATCCCCGAGGAGATCACGGACGCCGACCCGGGCGACCTGTTCGTGCTGCGCAACATCGCCAACGTCGTGCCGCCGTGCGGCACGAACAACACCGTGGGCGCGATCATCGAGTTCGCCGTCCTGCGCCTGCACGTGGCGCACATCATCGTCTGCGGTCACACGGGTTGCGGCGGGATCGCGGCCCTGCGCGAGGAGCCGGACCCGGTGACGGAGCCGCACATCGGGCACTGGGTGGAGCTGATCCGGCCCGCCGCGGACGCGGTCTCTGCCCTTGGCCTGCCGGAGGATGAGCGCGAGGTCGCCACGGTGCGCGCGAACATCCTGATCCAACGCGACAACCTGTCGACCTACCCGTGCGTCCGGGCCGCGACCGCCGCCGGCACGCTGACCGTCAGCGCGGCGCTCTACACCCTGGAATCGGGCGAGGTGCACGTCTTCGACGATGCCGACCAGGCGTGGGTCCCGCTGCCGCCCGCGCCGTGACGATGGCGTCGGCCGACGTGGGTCAGGCGAAGAGCGCGCTGTAGCCGTTGAGGGCCGGCTGGCCGCCAAGGTGGGCGAACAGCACCGTCGAACCACGATCGATCTCGCCGCGCGACACCAGGTCGATGAGGCCCGCCATCGACTTGCCCTCATAG
>JBKJXL010000100.1:0-4618 GCA_046716225.1 Candidatus Limnocylindrales bacterium
CGCCCGACAACGCCTCGCACGTCACCACACCGCACGTGTACAGGGTCTCGGCGTCGGCGAACAAGCGATCGACGAGCAGCAGCGCCCCCGGCCGAGCATGCGCGAAGTCCAGCAGGACCGTCGTGTCCTCCACGACCAGGATCCTGTGCCGGATGTGCTCCTCTGACCAGCCTTCATCGAGTGATGGCTTGCGGCGTGATCCTTGTCCCGCGGACCACGGGCTTCCCGCCGACCACACCCCGTGACTGGCGATCTCGCCGACGACATGGCGCGTGCGGAGGTGGTCGATCCGCTCCCGAAGATCAGCCCGGATCTCGTCCAGCGGGAGGTCGAACGTCACCACGATCTGGCCCGGAGCATGCGCGGTCTCGGGAGCGCCGGTCGGTCCGACATAGACCGTTTCGCCGGGCGAGGTCGCGAATCGCACGCTGGCGAACGGCGCGTCGACATCAAGCGCAGCCTTGAGTCGGCGGAGTGCCTGAAGAGACAGCCGATCGCGGAGTTGTGCAGCGATCCGGAACTGGACGAGATCGCGGAATCCGTACAGGCGAGGCCATCCTCGCCCCTGGTGGGCCGCGACTGATGGGGTGATGAACCCCGTTTCATCTCAGTATTGCAGTCGTCGCGCGCTCAGCCCAGCCGCTGGGCTTCCTTGGTCGTGAACGCGAGGAGCGTCGCGTCGGTCATGGCCTCACCTCCGTTCAGCAACACAAACCATGGACGTTCTACGAACTCCGCCGTGCGTTGGGCTCACAGCAGGCGCACCTGGATATTCGGAGACCGCAGCTTCTCATCGAACGTGGCGATGAAATCGACCTTCGCCTGTTCTGCGGCGGTCGACAACATGGCGTCGGCGATGCGTCGGGCTGAGGAGTTCTGCGTCCACGAGAGCGCGCTCAGGACGCCGGCCTTGTCAGCGTCGATCAGGTCGACATTCGTGCGCGACAGGAATCGGACGAGGAGGTCGCCCAGGATCGGATTGTCGAATCCGTAGTCGGTCCGGAGGACGTGGATCGTTTCGAGGATGACGCCGGTTGACAGGACGAGGTCAGCGCCCGAGTCGATCAGTTCGGCTGCGGCAAGCGCCCGAGGGATGTCATCCTCGGCGAAGTAGCGGATCAGGACGCTGGTATCGCAGAACGCGCTGGTCACGACTTGTCCGCCGAGTCGATCGAGCCTGCCCGGTGACGAAGGCTGTCAGCCGCAAGCGCTTCCATGATCTCCGCCGACCTCGCAGCCCATGCTCGTTCCTTGACGGCCTCCCAGTCGGTGATCGGTTCGATCGGCTTGTCCGTGTAGCGCTTGAGGATCCCCAGCATCGAGTCGTGATGCGGACGAGGGAGGAAGGAGACGACCAGGCGGCCGTCCTCGACCCACTCGACCGCCTGGTCACCCGGTTTCAGTCCGAGCTGCTCCCGGACCTTCTTGTCGATGGTGATCTGGAATCGTTCGCCGACGACGTTTGGCATATCGATGACCTCGAGGTACGGTCTACCAGGCCTCAGTATGTCATGTCACGGGGCGGACAGGAAGTCCGCGACTTGCAGTCACGTCCGCGGGCGGGACGATCTGATCGGCGAACACCATCCGGTACACGATCCGGTCCGGATCCAGGGCCGCCAGCTTGCGGATCGCAGCCTCCTTGGTGCCATATTCGCCCTCGACCGGATCGGCGCGCCGGTCCCGCATCTTGATCTCCACCAGCATCCAGCGGTCGCCCGTGGCGTGGATGACGAAGTCCGGGGTGTAGCGGATGCTCGCGGTCGGCCGGGTAGCTGATTCGACCTGGAGCCGAAGGTTGGCGACTTCCTTCGCCTCCTGGTCGACTCGATCGAACAGGCCGGCCAGCGGGGCGCCCGCTCGCGCGCGTCGCCGCGTTCGTGCCTGGATCCGGATCTTCTCCGTGTTGGTCACGACCAGGTTGAAGCGGCTGCCGCGGGTGACCGCGATGTCACGCTCCCCGTCGCGGGTATGGGTCACCTTCAGGCTCGGGGCGAATCGCTCGTAGAGACGGGGCTGGAGGATGCGGTCGAACGGGACACGCGACAGCTCGCGGAGCGCCTCCAGGATGGTGGTGCCCGGCGCGAAGACAAGCGCGTTCTCGATGAACGGGTGGTCCTCGCCCGCGGCGTCGGGGTACTCGAGCGCCATCGCGAACTCGGTGGCCACGATCGCGCCGATGAGGACGGTCTTGCCCGAACCCATCGCCAGGGCCAGGATCCAGCTCGGGTAGTCGAGCGACAGGGTCTCGCGGAGCGCATCGAGGCGGTGTCGGCGGGCCAGGTCGTCGTCGGTTCGGATGCGCTCGATGAGGGTCGCGTAGCCGTCGTCGGTCGCGAGGTCCCGGAGGTCCGGAGCCGTCAGTCCGAGTGCGGTCAGCCGGTCCGTGACCCGTGCAAAGCAGCGCTCGTACAGGTCCGCGGTGTGGGGCGTGCCCTCCACGAGGCGGAGATACCAGTAGGTCTCGACCGCTCCGACGAGGTGAGCCTAGCGACCACGCCCGGCGCCCGTCACTCGTAGCCGAGGTCGCGGACTCCCTGGATCTCGAAGTCGGCGGGGTTGCGGGTCACGACGACGGCGTCCTGATGCCAGGCGACCCCGGCGATGATCGCGTCGCCGAGCGACCTCGGACCAGTCGCGCGGCGCTGACGGCGCGACTCGCCAGCCCAAGCTGCTGCGTCCGGGTGCGTCGAGACATACTCGAGGCTCCGGATCAAGGCCCCGATCACGAACATCTCCTCGTCCGGCCCTTTCGACAACGCCTCTGCCACGACCACGTCGCAGACGATCAGGTCATCCGTTTCGCTGAACAGTCGTTTCAGCAGCCGTGCGGCGCCGGCTCGGCCCTGCGCGTGGTCGATCAGCAGGGTCGTGTCCAGCAGATATCGCATCGCCATCCTCCCAGATCCATGGTCGATCCCACTCCGCCCGAAGCGCTCGGAGATTCTCGCGAACCTCTTCGTCCGTGCTACCCCACGTCGTGGAGTCCTTGAGGGCGCCGGCGTACTTCTCGAAGACCATCCGGGCGTTGTCGCGACGGGCCTGCCTGGCAACGAGGTCCGCGATGTAGCGGCTCCGGCCGCGCGGCCCCGCCACCGCGTCCACGAGCGCGAGCGTTTCCTCTGGAAGGGTGATGTTCGTGCGCACGAGACCCATGATGTGACTCCTCGTGTGTATCGACAGCACACACGATATCACACGACGGCGGCGACGGCCGCCGTCGGCTAGACTTGGAGCGACTCGGACAGGTCGGATGGTCGCGGAGGTTCGCCCCTTGGCCCAGCGCTACGACGCGATCGTCATCGGCGGTGGCCACAACGGCCTGATCAGTGCCGCGTATCTGGCCCGTGCCGGCATGAAGACCCTGGTGCTGGAGAAGCGCCACGTGCTGGGCGGTGCGGCGGTCACGGAGGAGCTCTTCCCCGGCTTCAGGTTCTCGGTCTTCTCGTATGTCGTGAGCCTGCTGCGGCCCGAGATCATCCGGGAGCTGGAATTGCCAAAGCATGGCCTGGACATCCTGCCGCTCGACGGGACGTTCACGCCGCTGCGCGACGACTACCTCTGGCGCGTGAACGACCACGGCCGGACGATCCGCGAGCTCCGCCGCTGGTCCGCCACGGACGCCGAGGCATACGAGGAGTACGGCCAGCTCATGGTCGAGATGGCCCGCTTCATCAAGCCGATCCTGGCCATCACGCCGCCCGATCCCACGAGTCTCGATCCGCGACCGCTGCTGCCGTTGGCCGGGCTGGCGCGCGCGTTCCAGGCGCTGCCGCAGCGCCAGCAGGCCGTCTTCGTCCAGCTCATGACGATGAGCGCGTCGGAGTTCCTGGACCAGTGGTTCGAGACGGACCCGCTCAAGGCGACGATGGCCGCGTCCGGGATCATCGGGACGTACCAGGGGGTCAAGAGTCCGGGCACCGCCTACGTCTTGCTCCACCACTACATGGGCGAGATCGACGGCGCGTTTCGTGCCTGGGGCATCCCGAAGGGCGGGACCGGTGGGGTGAGCAACGCGATCGGGGACGCGGCCCGCGCCCTCGGCGCGGAGATCCGGATGGAGGCGGCGGTCGAGCGGATCCTGACGAAGGACAGGCGCGCGATCGGCGTGGTGCTGCAGGACGGCGAAGAGATCCGGGCGGACGCCGTCTTGAGCTCGCTCGATGCCAACCGGACGTTCCTGAAGCTCGTGGAACCCGGCACGCTGGACCCGGAGTTCGAGGCCGAGATCCGCCGGTTCAAGTTCCGCGGCTCGTCGGGCAAGGTCAACATGGCGGTCGATCGGCTACCCGAGTTCAGTTGCCTGCCCGGCGTCGGCGAGCACCACCGCGGCGCGATCTCCTTCTCGCCGTCGATCGACGACATGGAGCGAGCCTACGACGATGCCAAGTACGGCCACTTCTCGAAGCAGCCGTACATCGACATGATCATCCCGACCCTGGTGGATCCGTCGATGGCGCCACCCGGCAAGCACATCATCAGCTGCTTCGTCCAGTACGCGCCGTACAAGCTGGCGCCGGAGCTGGGCACCTGGGACGACCAGCGCGAGGCGTTCGGTGATGCAGTCGTGGATCGCATCAGCGAGTTCGCTCCGGGCTTCAAGGACAGCATCCTGTTC
>JBKJXL010000101.1:0-7300 GCA_046716225.1 Candidatus Limnocylindrales bacterium
TCAGAAGAGTTGGGCACCAGCCGCGTCAAGCGTGGACTGGCCGAAATGCTCAAGGGCGGCGTCATCATGGACGTCGTGACCGCCGACCAGGCGAAGATCGCCGAGGATGCCGGGGCCGTCGCCGTCATGGCGCTCGAGCGGGTGCCCGCAGACATCCGATCGCAGGGCGGAGTCGCGCGGATGAGCGACCCCGACCTCATCGACGGCATCATCGCCGCCGTCTCGATCCCGGTCATGGCCAAGGCGCGCATCGGCCACTTCGTCGAAGCCCAGGTGCTCGAGGCGCTCGGCGTCGACTACATCGACGAGTCCGAGGTCCTCACCCCGGCCGACGAGCGCAACCACATCGACAAGCACGCCTTCAAGGTCCCGTTCGTGTGCGGGTGCCGGAACCTCGGCGAAGCGCTGCGCAGGATCAATGAAGGCGCCGCGATGATGCGGACCAAGGGCGAGGCAGGCACCGGCAACATCGTGGAAGCCGTTCGTCAGCTGCGTGACGTGCTCGGCGAGATCCGGCGCCTGCAGGGCATGCGCGAGGACGAACTGTTCGTCGCGGCGAAGGACCTGGGCGCCCCGTACGAGCTGGTGAAGGACGTCGCCGCGAACGGCAAGCTGCCGGTCGTGAACTTCGTCGCCGGTGGCATCAGCACCCCGGCCGATGCAGCTCTCGTGATGCAGCTTGGGGCGGAAGGCGTCTTCGTCGGCTCGGGCATCTTCAAGGCCGAGGATCCGGCCCGCATGGCCAACGCCATCGTGCAGGCGACCACGTTCTTCGACGACGCGGCCAAGATCGCGGAGGTCTCGAAGGGCCTCGGCGCCCCGATGCGCGGCATCTCCCTCGAGGACATCCCGGACGAGGAGCGACTCGCCGTCCGCGGCTGGTAGGCGACCTCACGACACCACCGACGAGCCCGCGATGAAGATCGGGGTCCTTTCCCTGCAAGGGGCGTTCCGCGAACACCTCGACACGCTCCATGCGATCGGCGTGAACGGCGTCCGCGTGCGCGAACCGGCCGACCTCGAGGGCGTGGCGGGCCTGATCCTGCCTGGTGGCGAGAGCACGACGATGCGCCAGCTCATCGAGCGCTGGGACCTGCGCGAACCCATCCTCGAGTTGGCGGACCGCGGGGCCCCGATCTTCGGGACGTGCGCCGGGATGATCGTGCTCGCGACGGAGATCGCGGGCGACGAGTCGTCGATCCTGCCGCTGCTCGACGTGACGGTCGAGCGCAACGCGTTCGGGCGCCAGCTGGAGTCGTTCGAGGCCGACCTCCCGGTCCCGATCCTGGGCGACAGGCCGGTCCATGCCGTCTTCATCCGGGCACCGATCATCGAACGGACCGGTCCCGGCGTGGACGTCCTGGCGCGCCTGGACGACGGGCGGATCGTCGCTGTCCGCGAGCGCAACATCATCGCCACGGCCTTCCACCCCGAGTTGGCCGGCGAGACCCGCTTCCACCGCCTGATCGCCACGATGGCCTCCGAACACGACGACCCCGGCGAGGGATCCGGGCGCCGCCACCACCCGACGCGGCGCACCCGCCAAGCGCGATGACAGGGCCGCCTCGATGACCGAAGCCCGCACCCCGCGCAGTCCGGGCAAGGTCCGTGCCGCCCGACTGACAGACCTCGCTGCGCTCGGCGAGCTCTCGCGGCTATGCCAGTCCGATGGCGCCGACACCCGCTCGCTCGGCCTGCCCGTCAGCGGTCCGCCGATCGGGGTGTTCAGCCTGTTCCGGCTGCCCCTCGGGGCATTCCAGCCGAACGACCTGATGTACGTCTACGAGGATGCCGGTCGGCTGGCGGGCCTCCTGCGCGTGGAGCGTGAGTCCACCCGCGACGAGTGGACGATCGTGGAGCTGGACGCGGTCGGGATGGCCAACGCCGGCGATATTCGCTATCGCCTGGTCCAGCAGCTCTTGCGCGAGGGTGCCAAGCGGGCGGCCGCACGCTTCCACGTCGCCTGCGCCGATGCCGACGGCAACATCGAGCTGCTGATGCAGGCAGGCTTCATCCGGTTCGGCGAGGAACTGATCCTCGCGCGGTCGGCGGCGACGCCGATGCCGAAGCCGTGGACCGACGAACGAGCCGCCAGGTCCCGGATCCGTCCGGCGTCCCAACTCGATGCGCTGCCGCTGTCGCGGCTGTACACCGCGGTCACGCCGGCGCCGGTCAATCGACTCGAGGCGCTGCGCCTGACCGACTGGGAGCGACAGGGCACCCACTCGCGTGTCCCGCGCTCCAGCCTTGCGCCGATCCTGCGCTTCGCCGACGTGGAGGCGTTCGTGCAGGCCGCGCCCGATGGCGGCCATGACGGCACGGCACTTGACGGCTTCGTCCAGATCGGCGTAGCCAAGGAAGATCAGCCGCACTATCTCAAGGTCATGGCCCGGCCCGAAGCGGACACGGCGCCGCTGGTGGACTTCGGACTGGGCGTCATCGCGGCCCGGACCACCAAGGCGGACCACCGCCATGACCACGGGGTCTTCGCTCCCGTGCGAACCTACGAGTCACCGATCGACCGGCGACTGGAGGAGGCAGGTTTCGAATCGATCGCCAGCGTCACCCTGCTCATGAAGGAAACCCTCGTCCGTGTCGCCGAACCGGCCCTCGTGCCGGCCGGCGTCCGCTAGTGGAGGTCACCGTGGGATCAGACGACCGCCGCGAATCGATCGACGACCTCGACGCACTCCTTGCGTCGCTGCCGCCCGAGATCGTGGCCGCCGTCAATGCCCTGCCGGACCGGACCGCCCTCATCGAGGTGGTCATGGACCTGGGGCGACGGCCGGAGGCGCGATTCCCGGATTCGGAGGTGACCCTGCTGGAGCGCGAGGTCGACGACGCCGACATCGCCTACGTCGTCGAGCACATCGGCCTGTTCGGCGACGACAACCGCGCCGGCATCGAGCGTACCCTCCACCGCATCAGCGCGATCCGCAATCGCACGGGCAAGGTCGTCGGGCTGACCTGTCGCATCGGGCGGGCCGTGTTCGGCACGATCGATATCATCACCGACTTCGTCGAGACCGGGAAGTCCATTTTGATCATGGGCCGACCGGGCATCGGCAAGACGACCATGCTGCGCGAGGCGGCCCGCGTCCTGGCCGACGACCTCGGCAAGCGCGTCGTAGTCGTCGACACGAGCAACGAGATCGCCGGCGACGGCGACATCCCGCACCCGGCCATCGGCAAGGCCCGCAGGATGCAGGTCAAGACCCCGTCGGTGCAGCACGAGGTCATGATCGAGGCGGTCGAGAACCACATGCCCCAGGTCATCGTCATCGACGAGATCGGCACGGAGCTCGAGGCGCAGGCCGCTCGCACGATCGCCGAGCGTGGGGTCCAGCTGATCGGAACGGCCCATGGCAACAACCTCGACAACCTGATGCTGAACCCGACCCTGTCCGATCTGATCGGTGGCATCCAGAGCGTGACCCTCGGTGACGAGGAGGCCCGTCGGCGCCGCACCCAGAAGAGCGTCCTGGAGCGCAAGGCGCCGCCCACGTTCGATGTCATCGTCGAGATCCAGGACCGAGAGCGGGTCGTCGTCCATGCGGACGTCGCGGAGACCATCGACGCGATGCTACGCGGCGATCAGGTCGCGCCAGAACTGCGCTGGCGCGACGAGGAGGGCGTCCATCGGTCGCAGGGTCGCCCGCGACCGTCGCCCCGCGAGCAACTTGGCGCCGAACGGTTCGCCGGGCTGGTCGGGACCGGATCGCCATGGCGGATGGAGCCCGGCTGGCGTGGCGAGGGTTCCTATCGTGGCGGCGGCTATCGCGAAGCCGAACGAGGCGGTGGCCTGCGGACCGGCTATCGGCCTGGCGCATCCGGCGGCTGGCGCCAGACGCGCGGCGGTTCGGGTCGCGAAAGTGCGCCGCGCGGGCCCGTCTCGGAGGGTGGCGTATCGGGCACGCTGCCCGGCGAGCGGTTCGCCTCCAGTCCATTCGGCTCGCGCGGCTACGCGGGTGCAGCGGCGCCTGCGGATGTGCCGTTCGTCGCCGGCGAGATCGCCGATCGTGGACCGCTGGAGCGCGGGGCGCCACCCAGTCTGGCCGAGAAGCGCGCCCGCGACGCCAGGGAACTCGAGCGCCAGAAGGCGTGGCGCGATCAGGCGTCTCGTGCAATGAACGCGCTGAAGGCCGAGGACGGTACGGGTCCGGTCAACGCCGACGACATCGACGATGACGAGGATCGCCTGCCGCCGGGCTTCGTGGAGACGGACGACGGCGAAGTGGCGATCGTGGCGGGTGGTTCGCCGCTGCCGACCCTGCGGGTCCTGCCGCAGGGCATCAGTCGCAAGCGCCTGGAACAGGCCGTCCGCGATCTCCAGCTGCCGGTGGTCATCGCCCACGATGTCGACGAGGCCGACGTCGTGATGACCCTCAAGAACGAGTACAAGCAGAAGACGCCGATGCTCCGCGATGCGGAGGACCGGTCCTTGCCGATCTACGTCCTCAAGAGCAATACGATCCCGCAGATGCAGTCCAGCCTGACGAGCATCTTCGCGCTGGAGATCGACCCACGCGAGGCAGCGCTCCGTGAGACGGAGGACGCGATCGGCGTGGTCCTCGATTCGTCCGAGGCTGTGGAGCTGTCGCCCCAGAACGCCTACATCCGACGCCTCCAGCACCAGATGGCGGAGCGGGCGAATCTCGTCTCGCGGTCGCGCGGGCGTGAGCCGTACCGTCGGGTCCGCCTGTACCCGGATGCGGCGCGCAGCAGCTGGCGTTGACAGGACGGCTCGGTCTCGAATTCATCGGCCACTCGACGGTCCTCATCGGGCTGGACGGTATCCGGATCCTGACCGACCCGGTCACGCGCTCGCGGGTGGGCCTGCTGCATCGGATGGAGGCGGTGCCGCATCGTGACCGCCTCCACGGGATCGATGCCGTGCTTCTGTCGCACCTCCACTGGGATCACCTGGACGTGCCCTCGCTGCGCGATCTGGGCCAGCACGTCCCGCTCGTCGTCTCGACGGGCGCCGGGACCTGGTTGCGCGGCGTCGGCTTCGACGACGTGCGCGAGATCGCGGTCGGCGAGGAGCTGGTCATGGGTGGTATCCGGATCCGGGCCGTCCCGGCGGTCCATTCGGGCTACCGGCCGCCGCTCGGACCGACCGCCCCGGCCATCGGCTTCGTCGTCGAGGGAAGTCGCTCCATCTATTTCGCCGGAGACACGGACCTGCACGCCGGGATGGGCGACCTCGCGGGGACGATCGATGTCGCCCTGCTCCCCGTCTGGGGCTGGGGCCCGACGCTGGGCCGGGGGCTGCACATGGACCCACTCCGCGCCGCCGAGTCGCTCCGGCTCATCCGGCCCCGCGCCGGGGTCCCCATCCACTGGGGCACGTACTGGCCGCTCGCGATGGGCCGCATCCTGTCGGGGCGACTGGTCGAGCCGCCGGCCGCCTTCGCCGAGTACGCGTCCGAGCTCGCCCCGGACGTCCGCATCCTGCCGACGGCGGTCGGCGATGTCATAGGCTGGGACGCATGACGACCGACGAAACTCGACCATTCGTCTCGCGCGGCGGCCTCCACCGCCTGAGCTCCGGCCTCATCGCCTACGGGATCGTGGGACTGCTGGTCGCAGGAATGGGGCTGGGGGCGCTCGTCTGGGTCAACGGCCGGATGCAGGCGGTCGGCGAGCTTGTGGATTCGAGCGTCGACGAACTGGCCACGACCCTCGAGCGGACCGCCCTCGCGCTCGAGGATGCCTCCGCGACCGCCGAGAGCTTCACCGGCACGATCGACCGCACGGTCGAAGGCGTCTCCTCGGCGGCAGACACGATCGCGAGTGTCCGCTCCAACCTCGAGACCCTCGAAGGCGTCCTGCGCGCCGTGAATATCCTGGGCCTCACCCCGCTCGGCCCGCCGGCGGAGGCCGTGGGCGGGATCGCGAATGCGATCGAAGGGCTCGACACGCGGCTGTCCGCCATCGCCGACGGCCTCGGGGGCAATCGCGATTCGCTCGCGACGAATGGCGAGTCCCTCGGGCGCGTCGCCGACAGCACGGCCGCGATGGCGGAACGCCTGCGATCGGGGGTCATCGAGGCATCGCTTGACGACGTCCAGGCGGTCATCGGCGTCGTCCTGTTCCTGCTCGTGGTCTGGACGTCGGTGCCGGCGGTCGGGGCGCTCGGTGTCGGGCTGTGGCTCCGACGCGAGCTGGGATCGCCGCCGGAAGCCTAGGCGGCGTGGGCGGCACCAAGGCGGCCGGTCTTGGCGGCCCGACGATGCGTCCTGGATGCGCGCCGATGGATTGACCGAGGATCGGCTGGTCTGATCAGGCTGGCCGATCAGGATCGCTGTGATCGTGCTTGGCCGACCTTGAAATCCGACGCATCTCTTCCCGGACCGAGCGTGGATCGAGCCAGTCTGATCAGCCTGGTCGATCAGGCCGTGGGGACGCTCCGTCAACGGCGTACGTGGGAGTCACCGCTAGAGTCCCGGCGATGAGGCCGCGCCGGTCCGGCGGTTCGGCTGGATGTCCGCGGCGGTGAAGGCCGTGGCGACGCGCTTTCGGATCTCGGCCGCCACCCGCCAGCGATGCTCCGGGACCACTCGACAGGACATCCGGATGGTGGCGCAGCCATTCGAGCATCGCCGGACGGTGTCACGGCGGTCGAGGTGTCTAGCGGAGGTCTCGCTTCAGGGCCGATCGGGCCGCCAGGAAGCCGCTCATCCCGTGGACGCCGCCGCCCGGAGGGGTGGACGACGAGCAAAGGTACAGCCCGTCACCGACGTGGTATGGGTCCACGGCGGGCCATGGTCGGAAGATGAGCTGGCGGATGTCCTGGATGCCACCGTTGATGTCGCCGCCGACGTAGTTCTCGTCGTAGGCCTCCATCTGCCTGGAGGTCCGGGTCGAGCGGGCCAGGATCCGGTCGCGGAATCCCGGCGCGAACCGCTCCACCTGCGCCTCGATGCGATCCGTCATGTCGACGCTGGAGCCGGGGGGCACGTGGCAGTACGCCCAGGCCGTCGCCTTCCCGTCGGGAGCTCGGGTCGGATCCCATGCGTCGTACTGGACGAAGAGGACGTACGGCCTGTCAGGGTGCCGTCCTGCGGCGACGTCGGCCTCGGCGGCGGCGATCTCGTCGAGGGTCCCCCCAAGGTGGACGGTGGCGGCGCGGTGCGGTCCGTCCGCTGACCATGGCACCGGGCCGTCCAGCGCCCAGTCCATCTTGAACACGCCCGATCCGTAGCGGAACGACTCGGCCCGCCGTCGGGCGCGCGGCGAGCGGCGGTGGGCGGCGCACGCGCCCCGCGGGCCCGGGGGCGGGTGCCGGGTAGACGCC
>JBKJXL010000102.1:0-4565 GCA_046716225.1 Candidatus Limnocylindrales bacterium
CTCTCGGTCCTCGTGTTCGGTGGACCGCGCACGATCGGATCGCTGGCGACCGTCGAAGGTGTCACGCCACCGACGATGACCCGGCTCGTGGCGGGGATGGTGTCCGACGGACTCGTGGAGCGATTGCCTGACGAGACCGACCATCGCGTCGTCCGCGTGTCGGCGAGCACGACCGGACGGCAGCTCCTCCTGACGGGACGTGACCGACGCGTCGCGACCCTGGTGGCGATGATCGCGACGGCGACCCCCAAGGAACGTCGCCGGATGGCCGCCACAGCCGAGCTTGTCGAACGGATGCTGGCCGACACGCGCTGACCCAGGGTGAGCGGATCCGCTGATCGGGTCCCACGTCCGCACCCGCGGGCGGTAGGCTTGTCACGACGGAGCGTGAGGGAGTGCCATGCGACTGCAGGACAAGGTGACGATCATCACGGGCGCCGGCGGCGGCATGGGCCGCGTCGCGGCACAGATGTTCGCGGCCGAGGGTTCGCGCGTCGTCGTCGCCGAATACAACGAGGATGCCGGGCGGGAGACGGTCGCCCTGGTCGAGGCCGGCGGCGGCGTCGCGTCGTATGTCAAGGTGGACGTCTCCAAGGAGACCGATGCGAAGGCGATGGTCGATCACGCCATCGCGACATACGGCCGCCTCGATTGCCTCTACAACAACGCCGGGATCATGCCCGAGGCTGATCACTCGGTGACCGACACGGACGTGGCCACCTGGGATGCCGTGATGGCCGTCAACGTCCGGGGCGTCTACCTGGGCTGCAAGTTCGCCGTCCCCGCCATGGTGGCCGGCGGCGGTGGGTCGATCGTCAACATCGCGAGCTTCGTCGCCATCCTGGGCTGCAGCGTGCCGCAGGATGCCTACACGGCCTCGAAGGGCGCCGTCCTCGCGCTGACCCGCAGTCTGGCTGTCCAGTTCGGTCCGAGCGGGATCCGCACCAACGCCATCTGCCCAGGGCCGGTCGAGACGCCACTGCTGATGGACTGGCTGGTCAAGGACGAGGCGGCCAAGCAGTTGCGCCTGGCGCGCAACCCGACCGGTCGCTTCGGCAAGCCGGAGGAGATCGTCCACATGGCCATGTACCTCGCGTCCGACGAGTCCCGCTGGACCAACGGCGCCTCTCTCGTCGTGGACGGGGGCATCAGCGTGAACTACTTCTGATGACACAGGAGACGGCCCCCATGGCCAGTGGCCGGATCGCGATCGGCGTGGATGTCGGCGGGTCCGGGATCAAGGCGGCCGTGGTGGATGTCGAGGCAGGGCGGTTCCGGTCGGAGCGGATCCGGGTCGCCACGCCCCAGCCATCCACGCCGGATGCCGTCGTGGCGTCGGTGGGACGAGTCGTGAAGCGCCTGGCACGCTCCGCAGGGCTGGGCGAATCCACCCCGGTGGGAGTCGGACTGCCGGTCGTCACGATGAACGGGACGGCCATGACGGCGAGCAACATCGATTCGAAGTGGATCGGGTTCCCGGTGGTGGATCGCCTCGTCAAGGCGACCGGCCGAACGGTCACGATCGTGAATGACGCCGACGCGGCTGGGATCGCCGAGATGCGCTTCGGCCAGGGCCGCGACAAGCGCGGCACGGTCGTGGTGCTGACGCTCGGGACGGGTGTCGGGTCCGGCGTGTTCATCGACGGTCGCCTCGTGCCGAACGTGGAGTTCGGGACGATGGAGATCCGTGGCAAGCCGGCCGAGTGGCGCTCGGCCTCGGCCGCGAGGACCCGCCGTGGCCTGGGCTGGAGGGCCTGGGCGCTGGATCTGGATGAGCACCTCGACCGGATCGACAAGCTGGTGTGGCCGACACTCATCATCCTGGGCGGTGGCGTCAGCAAGAACGGGGACAAGTTCATCCCGCGCCTGACGGTCCGCTGCCCGGTGGTCGCCGCCGACCTGCGCAACGATGCTGGGATCATCGGGGCCGCGATCGTGGCTGCGGAAGGCCTGTCGGTCGCCGCCGAATCCGCCCCGGCCGTGGTCCTCCTCGGTCGCTCCGTCTCGTCCGACTCAGACCCGGGGTCCTGAACTCGCGCGCCGGGCCCATGGACGACGCCAGCTCGCGATGATCGATCTGTCCGGGTTCATGCCCGCCGAGCTGACGGAACAACTCCGGTTCATCCTGGACCTGGGCGGGGCGATCGTGGCCGCCTTGATCGGCGGTGCCATCGCGGTCCGCCTGCGGCAGCCGGCGATCGTCGGTTACATGCTGGCGGGCGTCGTGATCGGACCGTTCACGCCGGGCTTCGTCGGCGGGCAGGAGCAGATCGCGATCCTGGCCGAAGTCGGCGTCGTGCTCCTGCTGTTCGCGCTCGGCGTGGAGTTCTCCATCCGCGAATTGCGCTCCGTCGGGCGCGTCGTCATCCCAGGCGGGGTCACGCAGGTCCTGCTCGTGCTGGCTTCGGGCGCGCTGGTCATGGTCCTGCTGGGGACCGACCTGCGCGAGGCGCTCATCGTCGGCGCGTGCCTGGCCCTGTCATCCACGATCGTGGTCCTCAAGCAGCTCATCGATCGTGGCGAGATGGACAGTGCACACGGACGCGCTGCGGTTGGCTGGTCGATCGTCCAGGACATCGCCACGATCGTGTTCATCGTTGCCCTGCCTCCGTTGGTGGGTGGGGACGTGATCGTCCCGTTCGCGATCGCGATGGTGAAGGCGGCCGTGTTCCTGGCGATCGCCTACGTGTTGGGCACACGCCTGCTGCCGTGGATGTTCGCGACAGTCGCCCGGCTCGGCTCGAGCGAGCTGTTCCTGCTCGCGGTGGTCGCCACGGCACTCATGACCGCGTTCGTGTCGAGTGCCGTGTTCGGCCTGTCGCTCGCGCTCGGGGCGTTCGTGGCCGGCGTCCTCGTCTCGGAGTCCGAGCTGTCGCACCAGGCGGCCGCCGAGGTGACCCCGTTCCGGGACCTGTTCGCCGTGCTGTTCTTTGTGTCGGTCGGGATGCTCGTGGACCCGGCCGCGCTCATGGCCGATGCCCCGATGGTCGCCGTGCTGGTCGTGGTGGCCGTGCTGGTGAAGGGCGTGTCGATCGCCGTCCTGGGACGTGCCCTTGGCCTGCCGACGCGCTCGGCCATCCTGCTCGGGGCGATCATGGCCCAAGTCGGCGAGTTCAGCCTCATCCTCGCCGAAAACGGGCGCCAACTGGACCTGCTGGACGCACGGACGTACAACATCGTGCTGGGAACGGCGGTCGTGACGATCGTGTTGAGTCCGTTCGTGACGAAGCTGGGTGACCGGCTCGTGGCTCGCCGGGAGGCGCGCGTACTGGTCGGGGTCGCCGGGGATGCGGCGGGCGAGGTCGAGGCATCGACGCTGGCCGCCGGTGCCTCACGGACCGAGCAGGCCATCACCGCGGACGAGGAAGCACGCCGGCCCGGGATCGTCGTGCTTGGCGCGGGCCGCGTGGGGCGGGTGGTGGTCACGGCGGCCCGCGGCCGTGGGTTCCGATGCGTGGTCGTGGATCGGGACGCCCGACGCCTCGAGACGGTCAAGCGGCTCGGGGCCGCCACCGTGTTCGGCGATGCCGCCAATCCGGAGATCCTCAAGCGGGTGGGGCTGGATCGCGCCCGGGTCCTCGTCATCACCATCGGCGACCCCCTCACCGCCCGCCTGGCCGCGGAACGTGCACGGATCCTGAACCCACGCGTGCACATCGCGTCGAGGGCCCGAGGGAAGCGAGAGATCGCCACGCTCCAGGGACTCGGGGTCGCGCGCCTGGCGGATCCCGAGGCCGAGGCCGCCTTCGAACTCGCGCGGCACGCACTCCAGCGCATGGGCGTGTCCGGGCCTGAATTGAACGGTGTCGTGATGGGCCTTCGGCGCGAGGCCTACGGTCGCGACCGGGGCTGAGGGGGCGTCGAGCCAGCTCCAGCTCCGGGTGCGGGGCGGCAGGGCCGCGCCCGGGTGCGGGCTCAGAGCCCGAGAATCGAGCAGCATCCGGGTCGATCCGGCCTGGGTCCGGGCTCAGAGCCCGCGATGGGACCGAATCCGGCTCATTCGACATCGCGATCCGGGCTGACAGCCCGAACTGATGTCAGTCGGGTGGCCGAGGAGCATGAAACTCGGGCTGTGAGCCCGAACGCCTCAGGCTCGAACAGGGGACGCGTGGCGACGGGCGCGCCGCGGTCCTCACGCGACCCTCGGGCGTATCATCGAAGGCCATCCCAGCCGGCGACCGCCGGCATCGCTCCAGCGGCGAGGCACACCATGACCCCCGACCAGCACGCCACGCTCGACGTAGCCGACGCGGCGCCCACCGTCACCCGCATGGTCATCGGCGGCGAGACCGTCGACGCGGCCGACGGCCAGACCTTCGATGTCGTCAACCCGGCGAACGGGAGGGTTATCGCCACCGCGCCGCTGGGCGGCCGCGAGGATGTGGATCGCGCGGTCGCCGCGGCCCAACGGGCGTTCGAGGATCGCAAGGGCTGGGCCAACTGGGCCGCCGGCAAGCGCGGCCGGACGCTCGCGAAGTTTGCGGCGCTGATCAAGGAGCACACGGAGGAACTCTCCCAGCTCGAGAGCCGCAACGTCGGCAAGCCGATCGGTGGGGCGCGCGGCG
>JBKJXL010000103.1:0-5718 GCA_046716225.1 Candidatus Limnocylindrales bacterium
ATCCAGACCCTGTTCATTGCGAATCGAGGCGAGATCGTGGTCCGGATCCGACGGACGTGCGAACGGCTGGGGATCCGCGCCGTGGCTCCCGCGACGGACGGCCCGGGCGCTCTGGACCTGCTGGGCATCGAGGCCGTCGTCGCGGCGGCGCGGACAGCGGGGGCGGATGCCGTCCATCCCGGGTTTGGGTTCCTCGCTGAGAACGCGGACTTCGCCGAGGCGGTGGAGGCGGCCGGGTTGCGCTGGGTGGGTCCCCCGCCGTCGGCGATCCGGGCGATGGGCGACAAGGCCGCGGCCCGGATCCTGGCCGAACGACTCAGCGTGCCTGTCCTCCCCGGGTATGACGGCCGCGACCAGTCGGACGCGGGCCTCACGGAGGCGGCGACGCGAATCGGCTTCCCGCTTCTCATCAAGCCCTCGGCCGGCGGCGGCGGCAAGGGGATGCACACCGTTCGAGACCCGGCCCGCCTGACGAACGCGCTCGCCGCCGCTCGACGCGAGGCCCGCGCCGCGTTCGGTGATGACCGGCTGATCCTCGAGCGGCTGGCTGAGGGCGCTCGCCACGTCGAAGTCCAGGTCCTGTTCGATGCCCACGGGAACGGCGTCCACCTGGGCGAGCGCGATTGCTCGCTTCAGCGGCGACATCAGAAGATCCTCGAAGAGACGCCCTCGCCGGCCATCACGCTCGACCTGCGCGCGCGCCTGACCGATGCGGCAGTCGCCCTCGCCGCCGAGGTGGGCTACGTCAGCGCCGGCACGTGCGAGTTCCTCATCACGGATCGCGGCGGACCGGCCTTCCTTGAGATGAACACCAGGCTCCAGGTGGAGCACCCCGTGACGGAGGCCGTGACGGGCCGGGACCTCGTGGCCGACCAGCTGCGGATCGCCGCCGGGACGTCGCTCGGGTTCGGCCAGACCGACATCGTGCCGATCGGGCACGCCGTCGAGGTACGCCTCTACGCCGAGGATGCCGAGGACGGCTTCCTTCCCGCGACCGGCCGCATCGAGGCGCTTCGCTGGCCCACAGGCGAGGGCATCCGCATCGATGCCGGGATCGCCCTCGGGACCGAGGTCGGTTCGCGGTTCGACCCCATGCTGGCGAAGATCGTCGCGCTCGGCCGCGATCGAACGGAGGCGTTCGAACGCCTGACCCGGGCGCTGGACGAGACGCTCGTCCTGGGGGTCGTCACGAACCTGCGGTTCCTGCGCTGGCTCGTCCGCGAGCCGGTGGTGCTGGCCGGCGAGGCGCGGACCGACACGCTCGACCGGATCTGGCCGCCGGACGACTGGGCGGAGCGCTCCACGATCCCGGACGACGCATGGGCCACTGCCGCGATCACGCTCCGACCAGACGCCGGCACGGATCCGTGGGCCGGCGGTTGGCGCCTGAACGGGCCGTCCAGCGTCCCCCTCGAGTCCGGCGGCGCGACCCGGACGATCGCCGCGACTCCGCCATCGGAGCTGTTCGACTCGGTCGTGATCGATGGCATCGCCCACGTCGACCTCGGCGGGCGGAGCGAACCGTTCCGCCTGGCCGCACCGCCGGACGTCGATCGCGCCGCCCGGGCGGCGGCCCGCCAGGCGACCCGCCGCGGCTCGGCGGACGTCGTCGCCCCGATGCCCGGCGCGGTCCTGACCGTCCACGTCGAGGTCGGAGCGGTCGTGGCCGCCGGTGATCCGATCGTGACCCTCGAGGCGATGAAGATGGAGCACGTCGTGGCCGCTCCGATCGATGGCACCGTGACGGAACGGCATGTCCGGCCGGCCGAGCAGGTCGTCCGTGGCCAGGCGCTCGCCACCATCGAGTCCTGACCTCCCGGCTTCGGGTACGCTCCACTTCGAACCGGAGGTTCCCATGGCCTACCCGACAGACGCGACTCCCCTCCCCGGCACCCGCGAGGGACTGCTGGCGCTCCACCACGAGACGCGCCAGCGCCGGAATGCTGCCGCGCACGGCAGCGCGGACCACAAGGCCGCGATCGAGTTGATCGCGCGCATCGAAGTCGAGGTCGCCCGGATCGAACGGGCGATGAACCCGCCGCTCGTCTGACATGACCGCCAGACCGGCGATGGGTGGAGAGCGCGTCAGGATCTACGAGGTAGGCCCGCGTGACGGGCTCCAGAACGAATCGGCCGTCATCCCGACCGCAACGAAGGCCGCCTTCATCGGCCTCCTTGCCGATGCCGGACTGCGCGAGATCGAGGCCACCAGCCTCGTCTCGCCACGCGCCATCCCACAGCTCGCCGATGCGGGCGAGCTTCTCGGCGCCCTGGACCGGCGCCCCGGCATCCGCTATCCGGTCCTTGTCCCGAACGTGCGCGGCCTGGCCCGTGCGGAGGCGGCCGGCGTCGATGCCATCGCCGTCTTCACCGCCGCGACCGACGCTTTCACCCGGGCCAACATCGGCATGACCGTGGCCGAGTCGATCGCAGCCTTCAAGCCGGTCCTGGAACGGGCGACGACCCTGGGTTGGTGGCGTCGCGCCTACGTCTCGACCGCGTTCGGCTGCCCGTACGAGGGCCGGGTGGACCCGCGCCAGGCGGTGGAGATCGCTCTCCGGCTGCTGGATCTCGGTCTCGACGAGATCTGTTTCGGCGACACGATCGGCGTTGGCGTGCCGGGCCAGGTCGCCGCCCTGACCGGGCTGGCCGTCGACGCGGGTATCCCGCTGGAGCGGATCGCCTTCCACTTCCACGACACGCGCGGGACCGCCCTGGCCAACGTGGCGGCCGGTCTCGACGCCGGGATCCGTAGCTTCGACTCGTCGACGGGCGGCACGGGCGGTTGCCCCTATGCGCCGGGCGCCGCGGGCAATCTCGCGACCGAGGACCTCGTGTACTTCCTGGATGCCTCGGGCTGGACCCACGATGTCTCGCTCGACGGCGTCCTGGCGGCGGCGCGCTTCATCTCGGAAGCCAGCGGCCGTCCGCTCGCGACGAAGGTCGGCCAGGCCGGTGGCTGGCGCCCGGCCTCCTGATGGAGATGGGCGACTCGACCGTCTCCACCGGGGTGCTGCCACCCGGACGCGCGCGTGCAGGCGTTGCTCCGCGGCCGGATCAGACGAGCCGCCCGGCACCGTCGGCGGCACGGACCGGCAGGACCAGCGGCTGCAGCCCGGTGGCCGCGGCGTAGCGGGTCTCGACTGCCACCCGCAGCGACTCGACCGCATCGCGACGAACCAGGTTGATGGTGCAGCCTCCGAACCCGGCGCCGGTCATCCGGGCCGCCACGACACCGGGCACGCCGGCCGCGATGGCCACCATCGCGTCGAGCTCTGGCGTGACGACGTCGAACCGATCGCGCAAGGACGCATGGCTCTCGGCGAACGTCTCGGCGAGCGGCGGCAGGTCACCGCGAGCCAGGGCTTCCACGACCCGCTGGACTCGGTCGTTTTCGGTGATCACGTGCTCGGCCCGGAGTCGAACGATCGGATCGAGGCGATCCCCGACCGCCGCAAGGTGATCGAGGGTGGTGTCTCGAAGCGACTCGACGGCAGGATCGACGGTCGCGATCACGGCGACCGCCGCCTCGCACTGCGCGCGGCGGTCGTTGTAGGCGGACCCATCGAGGTGTCGCGGCGCTCCGGTGTGACACACGACGAGCGCGATCTCGTCGGGCAGCTGGATCGGCTGCCAGGCGAGCGAGCGGCAGTCGAGGAAGAGGGCGTGGTCGGCCACGCCGCACGCTTCGGCGAACTGGTCCATCAGGCCACTCCGCACGCCGACGTACTCGTTCTCCGCCGCCTGACAGATCTGGGCGAGGGACATCGGATCCAGGTCGGCCGCCCCATCGCCGAGGAGCGCCCAGGCGCTCGCTAGCTCGATGGCCGCCGAAGACGAGAGGCCGGCGTTCGGCGGCAGGGTCGCGGAGATGACGCCGAGCAGTCCGGACGTCGCAAGTCCCGCTCGCTCGAGGGCCCAGGCGGTCCCGGCCACATAGTCCAGGAATGAGCCGGTCCGGGTTCGTCCCTCGTCAAGGGCGAAGGAGTCGGTCGTTCCGTCGTCGAGTCGCGTGAGGATCACGGTGCGATCGCTTGTCGGGACGAAGGCGATCCGGATCTCGAGGTCGATCGCCGCGGGCAACACGTAGCCCAGGTTGAAGTCGGTGTATTCCCCGATCAGGTTCACCCGACCGGGCGCCCTGACCACCCGGATCTCATCGACTCGGCTCGAAGCGGACGGGTGCCGAACCACCAGCGCCTCGGTCAGGTCGGCCACCGTCGTTTCTCGCCCCGAACGCGTGAGGTCGTCGCGACCGGTCGGCCTGCGGGTCACAACGGCAGGCCGTCGATCGCCA
This sequence comes from Candidatus Limnocylindrales bacterium, assembly GCA_046716225.1. GTDB lineage: Bacteria > Chloroflexota > Limnocylindria > Limnocylindrales > CSP1-4 > SPCO01. The sequence continues at coordinate 4,298 of JBKJXL010000103.1, forward strand.
GGTCCGAGTGATCGATCGTCACGACACCACCATCGCGGGCGAACCGCTCGACGCCCGCGCGAGGCTCCATGACGGGCAGATCCCACGCATCGAGCCAGGGGGCCAGGATGGTCGTCCAGGCCTCGACGGAGCTCGCCCCGACGTAGGCGAGCGACCCACGACGGACCGCGGCGAATGCTCCCTCGAGATAGGTCGGACCGCCGTAGCGCGCCACGACCTCCACGGTCGGATCTTCCGGGTCGATCAGTTCGAGGACGTCCGTCCAGGGACCGGCCGGTGCCCCGCCCGGTTCGACGCTGACCGCCCAGGTCTGGCTGAGACCTTCGACGACCCGGGCCCCGAGCGCTGTGGCGAGGCCGCCGGGCAACGGCTCCTCCAACCAGCAGTCGTCGATGTCCTTGACGAACGACCTGGGGCCAAGCACGACCAGGGCGCCGGCGGCGATCGCTTCCTGCAGCCGCGCCACTCGGGCGCTGGTCATCAGGTGCAGAGCCGGGGCAACGATCACGTCATAGCCGGTCAGGTCGTCGCGTGGACCCAGGATGTCGGCGTCCAGCCCCAGGCGATGGATGGCGGCGTGCACGGGCTGCACGAGTGCCCGATGCGTCAGGCCGGCCTGGTGCGGGTCGATCTCGATCGCCCAGGCATCCTCGTACGAATGGAGGATCGCCACGCGGGCTCGTGGGCGGATGAGCAGACCCGGCTGCCGCTCGGTGACGGCCTCGATCTCGGCCGCCAGGCGGACCGCTTCGGCGAGCCCCTGGTCGGCCGACCCGTCGTGGCGGAGCAGACCGCTGTGATATTGCTCCTGACCCGAGCGCGTGGGTCGCCACGAGAAGTAGAGCGAGGCTTCCATACCATGCATCGCCGCCTGCCAACCCCACAACCGGACCTGGCCGGGAGGAACGGGCGGGTTCAGTGCGGTCCAGTTGATGGGACCGGGCTGCTGCTCCATGACCCAGGCACGCCCGGACGGCCCGGCCGAGCCGCGGGCGAGGTCGAGGAGATAGGCGTAGGCCTCGGGGCCGTCGACGCCATGCGGGTAGGCGTCGATCGCCGCGACCCCGCCGGCTTCATGGACGTCCCGCGCGTCCACGAACGTATCGTCCCAGTACAGGTTGACGAGGATGTCGCGTCCGGGCGAACCCGCCGCGACCACCGCCCGCTGCTCCTCTAGCCCGGCCACCACCTGATGGCTGGCGAATCGGCGATGCGCCAGCAGCAGGCTCGGCGACTGGACGGTCGATGACGACCGAGGCAGGTCGACCTCATCCCAGGCGCCGTACTGGCCGGACCAGAACGTCGTGCCCCATGCCTCGTTCAGCGCCTTCAGCGTGCCGTACCTGGCGTGGACCCAGTCGCGGAACGCCGACTCGCAGGTCGCGCACCAGCAACGGGCCGAGTCGTGATTGCCCGGCTCG
>JBKJXL010000104.1:0-3479 GCA_046716225.1 Candidatus Limnocylindrales bacterium
CCGACATTCGCCGCGAACCCGTCCAACATCAAGCGAACGAGTTCATCGGCCGACGTGTCGGGCAGGACCCGGTAGGTGGCGGGCCACAGGAACCCCTCCAGCGAGGTGCCCCTCGGCTGATCGGCGAGGATCTTCTTCAGCCACGGATAGGCCGCCACGAGGGTGGCCGGCGGGGACTTCACGAGGTCGTAGAAGTCCTTGGGGTCCATCTCGAGGCCCTCGAGCGTCTGCAGCTTCGCCGTGATCTGCTCGAGGCGAAGCCCGGTCCGCAGGCCGATATCGATGTACTTGATCTCGGGCGCCGCGAGCAGGGCGGCGACCAGCTGGTCCGGGGTCATGTTCTTGCGGAGCACGAAGGTCCCCTGCTGCAGATCGCCCGTCAGTTCCCGGTCGATGGCGATGAAGACGAACGTGCGCGGATCCTTGATGAGGCCTTCGGAGGCGAGCCGCGCGCTGATCGTGGACGCCGTATCGCCGGCCTCGACGACGAACTCCACCTGGGCGGCGTCGCTGGATGCCGGCGTGGTGAGAGCAGCCCCCAGATCCTCGCGGACGAGGTCCTTCACGAATGGCAGCTGTAGGGCTGCCGGGTCTTCGGCAGCCCAGGACAGGACGGTGTTGTTGACGACCGGTCGAAGGGCCGTGAGCGAGACGACCAGCACGATGGCGGCGAGGACAAGAGCGAACACGAGGAACTTGATGAGTCCCAGGACGCCGTGCGAGCCGCGACCGCTGGACCGCTGGCCACGCCCATAGCGGGCCGGGTCCGGCTCGACGGCCATCGCCTCGGTCGCATACGCATCCTCGGCGTACGGTCGGGCATGGGACTTCGGGTGGCGCGGGCCTCCGCCGGAGCGGGCGGTGATCGGCTGGTGTCCGGGGGGGGTGGGGTCCGGGTCATGGACGCGCGACGTACTGCCCGTGTATCGAGTTCATCCTGGAGGATGATGGCGGCCGCCTCGCGATCCACACGAGCCCGGTAGGCATCGCGCTGGGTCTTGGTGGGCGGTCCGCCAGAACGGCCGCGCTTCATCGGCCCGAGGCGGGTCTCGGCGACATGGCTGGTCAACCGCTCGTCCCGGAGGGTAACCCGAACCGCGAGGATCGGCAGGATCGCCTCCATCCAGGCTCGCGTGAGGGCCGCCTGGGTCCCCTCCTGGCCGGCCGCCTCGAGCGGTAGTCCCACCACCAGCTCCTCGACCCTGTGGGCCGTCATGAGGGTCCGGATGGCGTCGGCGTCTGCCCCTGGCGTTCGCCCGCGGCGGAGCGTCACGAGGGGCCGTGCCGCCGACGTCTCGTCCTCGGCCACGGCGATCCCGATCCGCTTCTCCCCGAGGTCCACGCCCAACAGACCGGTCACGGGCTGGGACTCGCCTCGGGCGACGCGTTTGGTCCGTCGGTCGCGATGGTGAGGTCGACCCGGTTCTCGAACGTCGGGATGGTGGTGACCCAGTCGGGCGCAAGCGTGATCTCGGTGGTGCCGTAGGGCGCGAGGATGGCCCTCGCTTCGTCGGAGGTCTTGCCGAGGACCAGCGCCTTGAGCTCGGCCGGGTCCAGGACGGCGACCTGCGTGGCACTGGCCGTGACCGGGAAGCTCACGACGCCACCGGTCACGATGGCCTCGCCAACATCGACCGTGATGGAGTCCCCCACGAGCTGCGACCCGGCCGCGACACTCTCGCGCAGGCGCGACTCGGCGATCGACGCGACCGGAGCGTCGTCGACCGCGGTGACGGTTCCGGTCGCGGTCATGCCCAGCTCGAAAGTGGCGGCCTCCGTGCCGACGAGGGTCGTGGGATCGACCGTCGGGGTCGCCTCGCCCAGGACGGCCGTCTCTTCGAAGACGGTGGATCCAGGTGGTGCCAGGGCCGGATCCGCGACCTGCTCGGCGAAGGCCTCCTGGAGAGAGATGTCGAGTGCCTCCATCGCCTTGTCGACGTCGCCCGGGCTCACCCGCGGGAACTCCTCTCGGGTCCCGCCGGTCGTCGCCTCCGGGTTCGTCACAGACAGGGTGACCGGGCTCTCGCCGCGCGGGATCGTCAGGATCGTATTCGGCTCGACGTTGCCCTCGGGGCCCGGCTCCACGGCCGTGACGCCGACCGACGCCGTCTTGGGCACGATCTGCAGCCCGACGAGCGCCGCGGCTCCGACGGTCACCGACTGGTTCGTGCGGAACCGGATGCCACCGGCGGCACTCACGATGCTGCCGCCTGGGATCGCGTTGGCCGACGTGAAGTCGACGTTGCGGAACCGGACCGTGCCTTTGGCCACGGTCTCCTCGACCCGCTTGCCGGTCGCCTCGAACGTATCGCTCGTCGAGACGTCGACGGTCAGTACCTCGGCCGGGACCGTGCCCGCCTCGACGTCGGGCTCGGTCGTGGTCGGATCGGCGACGACCGTGAGCTGGATCGGGCCGAGCGTCTCGGTCTTTGGCGTCACGACGATGTCGGCGGATGGCAGGAACAGGTACGCCCCGACGACCCCGACCAGCAGCGCGAGACCCAGCACAGCGAGCCCGACGATCAGCGGGGTCCGGCGACTCCCGCCGCGTGACGGGGTGACCGAGACCGTGGCGCGACGGACCGTATCCGTGGCGGTGGGACCGCTCTCCCCTGCCGGGGGGATCCGGTCCCTGGACGAGGCGGAGGCGGCACCGCCGGCAGCGGCCGCGGAGACGACGGCGGGGGGCGCCTCGACGCGCGCGGTCTCGGTCCCGACCGGACCCGACGTGTCGGCAGTCGAGCCGGTCACTTCGTGCGCGGCCGACGCGGCGGCGGCTCCGGCTGCGGCTCCGGCTGCGGCGGCACGCTTGGCCTTGCGGACGGCCGCGGCTGATGCCGGCGGCGCCACGACCGTCGGATCCTCGGTCGGCGTGCGTGGCGGCGGGAGCGACGTCTCGTACTCCTGGACACTCGCGAAGACCGGCAATCCGGCCGAGGCGGCAAGAGCCCGTGTCGCCGAGTCGCTGGCGATGACCGACAGGCGCTTCTCGTGGGTCAGCGCATCGCGCGCGAGCAGCCGGAAGTTGATCCTGGAGGTGGCGACTCGCGAGCCGTACGGCAGCACGACAGCGACTCGGCCCGACTCGACCGCCCGGACGCGCGCGGCGGCCGAGGTGATCTCGTCGTCGATGTCGAGATAGAGGATGCCGTCCGCCACGTCAGACCTTCATCGCACGGAGGACCCGCCGGAGGGCGGCATCCAGGGCGTCCTCGCTGGTCTGGAGTTCGATCGCCTGGTAGGCCAGACCGAGCGGCGTCACGTCCTGCTGGTCAACGAGGAGCGATGTGGCATCGGAGATCGTGTCGATCTGGTCCGGCGACATGATCGTGACCTCGGGCGGCCGCGCGAACGGGAGATGGCCCCAGAACGCTTCCGTCTCGAGCGCGGCCCGGATCTCTGGCAAGCGCGAGCCGCCACCGCACAGGAAGATCCTGCCCGGCAACAGGTCGCCGCCCGAGAGTTCCTCCATCACGAGC
>JBKJXL010000105.1:0-2716 GCA_046716225.1 Candidatus Limnocylindrales bacterium
GTCAGTGGGAGACTGACCCCGCCAGGGAGCTGGTCTGCTAGTTGCCGAACGCCGCGGCGTTCGTCTCTGTGCAGATGGTGGCCTGGTACTGCTCGATCGTCTTTTCGCCGTTCACCACGGCGGAGACGGCCGGGCCCATGACTTCATCGAACTTGGGCCAGCCGCCGGCCCACAGCGGACCCTCGGTCGCGCTGTTGACGTCGAGGCCGTCGAGGAAGGCCTGGTTGTTGTCCGGCGGCGTGAAGGTCAGGAAGTCCGCCTTCGCCTCCGGCGTGTTCCGGCTGGGGATGTTGGCGCCGAGTTCGGAGATCATCTTCTGGATCTCCGGGCTGGTCAGCGCCTGGATGACTCGCCAGGCGGCCTCCGGGTTGGCGGACTTGGCGTTCGCGGCATACGAGCCCCAGAACGTCCAGTTACCGCCAGGGGTGGGCCCATCCGGGAGTTTCACGGCATCCCACTTGAACTTGGCGTTGGTCCGGATGTTCGGGGTCGCCCAGCGGCCGTTCTGGAACATCGCGATGTTGCCGGCCAGGAAGGCCGGTTCGGGATCCTCGCCGTACTTCAGTGCGAAGTTCGGCATGTCGTACACGGCCTTGAGCTGGGTCAGGCCGGCGATCGCTTCGGGGGTGTCGAGGGCGCAGGCCGTGCGGTCGGCATTGAAGAAGTTGCCGCCGGCGCCATTGATCCAGACGCCGTACGGGCCCCACCAGGAGCTTGCGCCGTACGCCTTGACGTCGCCGCCGAGGGCCGCGATCTTGGCGCCGACCTCTTCGAACTTGTCCCAGGTCCACTCGCCCTTGGCGGCGAGGTCGATCGGGTTCTCCGCGCCTGCCTCGGCGATCAGGTCGAGGTTGAGGTACAGGCCGAAGGTCGACACGTCGCGAGGCAGGCCCCACAGCTTGTCGCCGGGCTGGCCGGTCGCCGGGTCGGTGGTGAGCTGGGCCATCGGGCCTGCATAGAAGTCACCGTCGCTGTAGCTCGTGTCGGCTGCCGCGTACTGGCGAAGGTCAAGCGTGATGCCCTTCGTCGCGAACTCGGCGGTGTCCGTGCCTGGGATCCAGAAGACGTCAGGGGCCGTTCCGGCGGCCGCCTCGGTCTTGATCTGGTCCTGGTAGCTGGAGGTCTCCGAGCCACCCTTCTGATACTCGACGGTGACGTTGCCGAGCAACGCTGAGACCGTGGCGGCAACCTGCTTGTAGACCTCGGCCTCGGCGTCGTTGTCGGGGCGGGTCCGGAAGGTGATGGTCACCGGCTCCGCGGACGGAGCGTCCGACACGGCGGCGGACGGCGCCACGGAGGCGGCGGGGGTGGATGGGGCGGGCGAAGCTCCCGATGAGCAGGCCGCGACCAGCAAGGCGGCGACCGTCGTCAGCGAAAGCCAGGTGGCTCTCTTGTGCACGATGTATGTTCCTCCTTTGTGCCCGTTCGTCGGGCGATCGACCCGACTAGCGGGGGCTGGTGACCATCCGGCGGACGGTCGATGGGGTCGCCTGCTCCTGTCGGCGACTGACGTGGACCGCGGCCAACCGGGCAGCGGATCGTTCCGGCAACGTGTCGTTGATGAACTGCCCAGCAGCGGTCTCGACACTCGCCCGGATCTTGGTGAGGTCTGCGGAGCGATGGGGCGGCAGGAACTCCACGGACAGGTGCCAGTCCGGCACGTTCGCGGGTCCCTCGTGGACCACCATCATGTACGGCAGGTCGAACCCGAACAGTCCGTCGTACCGCGCCACCACGTCCCTCAGCAGGGATGCGAGCTCGACCTGTTCGGCCGGCTCGAGGTCCGTCAGCCGTCGCGACCCGTGGCGTCTGGCCCGGATCCGGACCTCGAACGGCCAACGGGCGGCGAAGGGAACGGCCACCATGAAATGCTCCCCCTTGACGATCGATCGCTCCGGTGCGGCGTCGTCGGCGGCATCGACCTCGCAGGTCAGGCACGTCCCGACCTGGGTCCGATGACGGTCGAGGACCGCGACGCGGGCCGCCACGAACGGCGGCAGGCGATCGAACGCGTAGATCTGACCGTGCGGATGCGAGATCGTGGCGCCCACGACCTCGCCGCGATTCTCGAAGACCATGACGTAGCGATGATCCTGGTGGGCCCACAGCTCCTCGGATCGGTCGCGCCAGACCGCGACCACGCGGGCCAGCGACTCCGGATCGAGGGTCGCCAGCGAGCCCGTGTGTGCCTCCGTGTAGAGCACGACCTCGCAGCGGCCGAGGGACGGCGCGATGCGCGGATCGTCCGGCACCGGCGGCGGTGTCGCCATATAGGCCGGCCACCGGTTCTCGAAGACGGCGGCCGCGTAGCTGAACGGCACCTCGGGACCGCCCGGGCAGAGCGGGCACTCCGCACCTGTCTCGTTGCGGGCATCCAGGACGGAGTTCGGACGCTTGTTGCGCGACGGCGAGATGGTCACCCAGGTGTCCGACAGGGCGTCATGCCGCTGGTGGAGGCCGGGTCGCTCGAACGGCTCGCCTTCGTCCTGGGCCAGATCGCCGCGCAGCTCGCCGTAGACGAACAGGTGCCGCCCGTCGGCGCGCACCAGATCATGGCGCTGGACCTCGACATCGGTGCTCACACGTCCACGATCTCGACGCGCATCCCGCGCTCGCGGAGGGCCTCGACGATCGCTGGATCCGCCGATGCACCGGTCAGCATGAGGTCGACGTCCGAGACCGCGCACAGCCGCGCCAGTTCGACCTGGCCCACCTT
>JBKJXL010000106.1:0-4603 GCA_046716225.1 Candidatus Limnocylindrales bacterium
CGACCCGGATCTTGCCGTCGCCGCGCCGCCCGGACCCTGCCCAGGTGTTGCCCGGGGTGTTGCCGCTCTTGCCGTTGTTCTTGCTCACGTGGTCTTCTCCTGCTCCCTTACTTGGTCGAGGTGGTGGCGGCCGAATCGGCCTGGCCGCGGACGTGGAGGATCCGCTGGATGACGGTGATAGTGGCGCCGATGGCGATGATCGCGAGGGCGAACTGGAGGGCCGTCAGACTCCCGGCGATGCCGGTGATGACCAGGCCCAGACTGAGGATGACGAGTCGCATCTCGCGCGGCATGACGCCGATCGCGGCCATGCCGGTGCCGGCAGTGAACCCGAGGCCCTCGGACTTGGCGCGCGTGTAGCTGACCGTGAACGCGGCGCCAAGGGCGGCCGCGGCGAGGATCGACACGGCATCCGAGCCCGCCATGACGCCGCCGACCACGATGCCGAGGTACACGATCGCCTCGCCCCATCGGTCGAAGACGGAGTCCATGAACGCCCCGAGCGGCCGGACCTTGCCGGTCGCCCGGGCGAGCGTCCCATCGAACATGTCGAAGACGCCGCCGAGGAACACGACGATCCCGCCGATGAGCCACTGCTGCGCCCCGAGCAGGATCGCCCCGACGACCGTGATCCCGAAGCCGATCAGGGTCAGCCCGTCCGGGGTCAGGCCCAGGCGGCCCATGCCCAACGCGATCGGTTCGAAGACCGCCTTGATCCGGGACCGGGATTCGTTCGAGATGGACATCGGACTAGCTTACGAGGCCGAGTGCGGCGCGTTGACGTGCGGCGAACTCCTCGAACGCCTCCTCGCGCAGACGGCAGATCGTCTCGCGGCCCTGGCGGCGGGTCTCGACGACGCCGGTCGCGCGCAGCCGGGTCAGGTGCCAGGAGACCAACGGTTGTGACAGCCCGACGTGATCGACGAGTTCGGTGACCGTTGCGTCCCCGACCGCCAGTCGGCGCACGATCCGCAGCCGGTTCACGTCGGCCAGGACCTTGTGGAAGGCGCGCAGCTGGCGCAGGTCGTCCGGCTGGATGACGGCGGCGGCGATGGTGCCTCGTACGCGCGCTGGGGAAGGGGACATCGGACTCCGTGTTCGATCCGTCGCATCAACGACGGTTTATATCAATGTCGGTTGATGCTATTCGTGGGCCGCGGCCGTGTCAAGAGGGCATGCTGGCAAGATCGTGTCCGCCAGGCACCGTTGCGCGATGGTTCCAGGCAAGCGGAACGATCCTGGCAAGCGGAACGATCTTGGCGCACGGAACGAGCCGTGGGCGCGTGACGACGCGGGTCGCCTTCGTGGATGGTTTCGCTTGATCGGAACCATCCTGCGATCGACTTCCGGCGACGATCGTTCCCGCGACCACCCTTTCTCTTCGGCCACGTCGCGGCGAGTCCCCCTACACTCCGCCCATGGAACGCCGATCGGCCATCGTGCTGCTGGCCGTGTTCGGGACCGGGGTGTTCCTCGCGGGCCTCGAACTGATGATCACGGCGGTCGCCCTGCCGTCCATCCTGGCCAGCCTGGTCGATGTGAACGGCAGCTCCGCCTGGATCGAGTTGCGCAAGGCCAGCTGGATCATCAACGGCTACCTGCTGGTCTACATCCTGACGATGCCGATGGCGGGCCGGCTGACCGACCTGTGGGGCGGGCGACGTCTGCTCATGGGCGGGCTGATCGTGTTCATCGTCGGGTCCGTGCTGGCGGGCATGGCCCAGACCCTGGACCAGCTCATCGCCGCCCGACTGGTGCAGGCGGTCGGGGGCGGCGTGCTGGTCCCCGTCGGGACGGCGGCTGCGTCGCACCTGTTCGGCGGGACCGGGCGCCCGCGGGCGCTCGGGGTCATCGGGGCCTTGACGTTCCTCGGGATGGCGGCTGGCCCGTTCATCGGCGCCGCGATCCTCTCGACCGTCCACGCTGAAGATGCGCTGGTCGGAGCGGGACTGGCCAACGGCCCGCTCGCCGAGGTGCTGGCGCCGTCCTGGCGCTGGATCTTCTACATCAATGTCCCGATCGCGATCATCGCGCTCGTCCTGGCCTGGGCTGTCGCGCCCGGCTGGGACACCCCCCGCCGGAACGGCCGGGTGGACGTCGTTGGCGCGACACTGTTCGGCGTCGCGCTGCTGACCGGACTCGTCGGGCTGACCCTGATCGGGTCCACGGAGATCGCCGAGACCGGGCTGGATCCGACCACCGTGACGGTCGCCCTGGCGGTCATCTCGATCCTCGCTACCATCGCCTTCGTCCTCGTGGGCCTCGGCTTGGCGGACCCGTTCATCCAGCCTCGGCTGTTCGGTAGCCTTCCGTTCAGTGCCGCCTCGCTGGTCTCGCTGTTGACCGGCTATGCGTTTGCCACGGCGATCATCGGCGCGGCCGTCTTCGTGGATCGCGTGCTGTACGGCGGCCCGGACCAACAGCGCCTGGCGCTGGGCGCCCTGGCCGGCGCGACCGCCGCCGGCGCCCTGGTCTCGGGGTTCCTCGTCCGCCTGGCCGGCCTCCGCCTCGTGACCGTGATCGGTCTGGCGCTTTCGATCGGGGGGCTGCTCGCGATGTCCGCGTGGACGCCCGACACCCCGATCGATCAGGTCGCCATGGCACTCGCGGGCTTCGGCCTCGGATTCGGGTTGACGGTCACGCCCCGGTCCACCGCGGCCGTGGAGGCGGCCGGCCGGCACCTGTTCGGGGTGGCATCGGGTGTTGTGACGGTCGCCCGGATGGTCGGGATGGCCGTGGGGCTCGCGATCCTGACGGCGTATGGCTCGACGACGATCGATCGCCTCAGCGACCAGGTCTACGCCACGCCCGACGCCTACCTGCAGTTCATCCCGGCGGAGTTGCGCGATCGGCCCCTGCGCGACCCGCTGGTCGTCGACGCGCTCGAGCGCTGGGCGTCGAGCGAGGCGGCCCGGATCATGATCGGCCTGTTCCTGGTCGCGGCTGGCGTGACGGCGGTCGCGATCCCACCGTCGCTCGTCCTGGGAAGCCGGCCGCGTATGCTGGCGGACGAACCCGCCGATCCCCGTTCGGCACCAGCCGGAGGCTCCGACCCCGATGGCGTCCCAAGTCCCGGGTCCGATCAAGGCGGCTGACCCGAAGCACGTTCGAGCCGGCGAACCGGTCGCCAGGCGACGCGCCCCGTCGAGCGCCGACGTCCCAGGGATCCTGCGGGTCTCCGCGATGGTCGGCGACACGCTCCACGATGTGCGCGGCGCGGAGGCCGTCAAGCAGCTACCCGATTTCCTGCGGCAACCCGAGACCAGCGTGTGGATCGACCTGGCCGGACCCTCGCACGCGCAGGTCGAGATGATCGGGACCGCGCTGTCGCTCCATCCGCTGATCATCGAGGACGTGCTGGAGGGCAACCAGCGCGCGAAGCTGGAACTGACCAACGGCGTGGTCCACCTGGTGCTGTTCCATCTGCACTACACGGATCGGGTCGTCGCCTCCGAGCTCGACATGGTCCTGGGCCTCGGCTTCCTCCTGACGGTCCATGGCAACGACTGGGATCCGCACGAGTCGCACCACCTGGGCGCCGGGACTGAGGCTGTCCTCAAGCACGGCCCGGACCACCTCCTGTGGGCGCTGTGCGATGACATCGTCGATGGGTACTTCCCGTTCTCCGACCAGCTCGGCGACGCCATCGACGAGGTCCAGGACGAGGTCATGCGTCAGGCCACACCGCAGACCCTGGAGCGCGTGTTCGACCTCAAGCGCCAGCTGATCGAGGTCCGCCGCTCCATCAGCCCGGTGCGCGAGGTGTTCAACCAGTTGACGAACCGCGACATGCCGCTCATCGACGAGAACGAGATCGTCTACTTCCGCGACGTCTACGACCACCTTATCCGCCTCACGGACGAGCTCGACATGTATCGCGAGCTGGCGGCGTCGACGCTCGATGTGTACCTGACCCAGGTCAACAACAACCTGTCGGTGATCATGAAGCGACTGACCGGCGTGACCGTGATCCTCGCCGGGATCGGAGCCGTCGCCGGGATCTTCGGCATGAGCGAGGCCAATGCCGCGATCGGTGGCGGCGAGGCCGGCGGGTTCTGGGTGGTGACCGGCGCGGTCGCGCTCGCGGCGGGCGGCGGTCTGGCGTTCCTGCGGAAGATCGACTGGATCTGAGCGGCTACCCGCAGACCACCGGCTTCGGCGTCGGGTTGGCCGCATCAGGATCGGCATCTTCCTGGGACAGGAAGTCGGCGACGACCTGCGTCTTGCCGGGTGTGCCCTTCGGACCTTCGGAGGTCTGCAGCCAGACCTGCTCGGTCGTGGACGTCAGCGCGTCCTCAAGATCCAGCTGGTGGCGGCGAACCTCGACGATCTCGTACAGGAAGAGCTTGTCGTCGTTCGTATACACCTCGACGACCATGCCGATCATCTTCTTGCCGTTCTGGGCCAGCGACGCCGTGAGGATCGGCAGGAACATCCCATCGCGGGCGTGCGCAAAGAGGTACGTCGCCCGGCCCTCACCGGGCTGGCCAAGCTGTTCGATGTACATCGCCACATCGCACAGCGGGTAGTCATTCGGCGGCGGCGGGGGTGGGACCACGGGCAGATCGATCTTCAGCGCGGCGACGCGCACCCGTGTCGCGAC
>JBKJXL010000107.1:0-3252 GCA_046716225.1 Candidatus Limnocylindrales bacterium
CGGCGCGCTGTATCACTCGCAATCGGTCGAGGCGTTCTTCACCCACGTCCCGGGCCTGAAGGTGGTCGTGCCGTCCACGCCGTACGACGCGAAGGGCCTGCTGCGTTCGGCGATCCGCGACGACGACCCCGTCCTCTTCTTCGAGCACAAGAAGATGTATCGATCCGTCCGCGGCGAGGTCCCCGATACGGACTACGTCGTGCCGCTCGGCAAGGCCGCCGTGACCCATCCCGGCTCGCAGGTGACGGTCGTCGCCTACGGGCTGATGGCCCATTACGCGCTCGAGGCCGCCGACCGCGCCGCCGAGGATGGCATCAGCGTCGAGGTGGTGGACCTGCGCACGCTGCGCCCGTTGGATCGCGAGACCGTGCTGGACTCGGTCAAGAAGACCGGCAAGTGCCTGATCGTGTACGAGGACAACAAGTTCGGCGGGTACGGTGCGGAGGTCGCCGCGATCGTGGCCGAGGAAGCCTTCGACTACCTGGACGGCCCGGTCACTCGGATCGCCGGTCCCGAGGTCCCGGGCGTCCCCTACAACCACGCCCTGGAGGACTGGTTCATGGTGAACCCCGAGAAGATCGCCGAGGGGATCCGGGCCCTGGCCGCCTACTGAGGCGGCGGCACGTCCGCGCCGACCTCAAGCGCCAGCGCAACCGCCTCGCCGGCCGTCATGCGCCGGGCCCCGCCGGATGTGCTCGGCGATCTCCGCGTCGCTGGAGCACGGCGCTCGCCTCGGCCAAGGGATGGGCGAGATCGATGAGTTCCCGGAGGGGGACCGGCGGCCGCACTCCGTAGCGCTCACACAGCGCATCGAATGCCCCCATGCGGCAGCGGGCACGGAGGACGAGGGCGGCGCCATGACGGGACGATACCGGACGGGTCCAAGTCGGGGTTGAGTGGCTGGTAAGGCCCTCTGGCCACACTCGCTCGAGTGAACGACCAGCAGATCGGGCGAGTCGCGCGGGCCCTTCGGCATCGCGCCCAGCTTCGGCAGGCAGACCTGGCGGGTCGGACCGGAGTGAGCCAGGGCACGGTCTCGCTGCTCGAACGTGGGCGGATCGCCTCGATGCCGATCGGTTCTGCCCGACGGATCCTCGCAGGGCTCGATGCCGAGCTCGTCCTGACCGCGACATGGCGCGGCGGGGACCTGGAGCGGTTGACCGATGCGCAGCACTCGCGGCTGGTCGAGCTGACGACGGCCTGGCTGGGCGGTCATGGATGGCTGGTGGTCCCGGAGGTCTCGTACTCGATCTTCGGTGAGCGAGGGTCGATCGACCTTATCGGCTGGCACGCCGTGAGCTCGACGCTGCTCGTCGTCGAGGTCAAGTCCGAGATCACCTCGGTCGAGGAGACGCTCAGAAAACACGACGCGAAGGTCCGACTCGGCCCACGGATCGTCCTCGAGCGCTTCGACTGGCGACCCAAGGTCGTCGCGAGGTTGCTGGTCGTGCCGAACCAGCGCACGATCCGACGGCAGATCGAGAGCCGGTCGGCGATCTTCGGTCGGGCGTTCCCGGCGCGGAACGTGGCCATGCGTCGGTGGCTGCGGCAGCCCGCCGGTCCGATCGACGGGCTCGTGTTCGTGTCAGATACGAACCCGGTTCGTAGTGGGCGAGTCCGTACCGCTCGAAAGCGGGTTCGCGTGCCATCCGCGAGCGTGGCGCAACTCGTCGAACAGGCCTCCTAGGGCCGTTCGAGCCGCGATCTGCGCCGAGTACGCGCCAGGTTGCTAGATGGCAAGAACCGGGGCCGGGCCGCTTTCGTGCCGGGTCCGCCGCGGGTGCGGCTCGCCACCCGGGCCGAGATGGGCGACACTACGTCGGACATCCGCGCGCGACCGGAGGACAGGACCAGTGGCCAAGGTGACGATGCCGCAGCTCGGTGAGAGCGTGGCTGAAGGAACGATCGGCAAGTGGCTGAAGCAGCCGGGCGACCACGTTGCCAAGTACGAACCGCTCCTCGAGGTCATCACGGACAAGGTCAACGCCGAGGTGCCGTCGCCATTCGAGGGCACCCTGCGCGAGATCCTGGCCGAAGAAGGCGCGACCGTCCCCAACGATGCCGAGATCGCGATCATCGAGACCGCGGACGAGGCGTCCGGCGCCGCACCCGCGGCTGCGCCGGCTCCCGCCGCTGAGCCCGCCAATGGACCCGCCGGGTCCGACGAACGCCCGGTCTCGTCTCCGCCACCGGCTGTCGCACCCGCACCAACCCCTGAGCCTGCCGCCGCCCGTCCGGCCGCGGTCGCCCAGCCGCCCGCCGCCACCGGTGACGGCGATGCCCGGATGACGCCGGCCGTTCGCCGACTCCTCCGCGAACACGACCTGTCGCCAGCCCAGATCACGGGCACCGGCGGTGGCGGTCGGATCACCCGCGAGGACGTGCTGGCCGTGGTGGAGGTGATGCGGACAGGAGCCCCTCCTCCGGTCCCAGCCGCGGCACCGGCCACGTCTCGCGAGCCCGTCGCGATCCCGGTCGCTCCCGCCGCGAAGTCCCCGGCCGGCGCCGCGATCGTCTTTCCGGAGGGCGCAGACGAAGTCCTGCTGCCGATGACCCAGATGCGCAAGGGCATCGCCGCACAGATGACCCGTGCCCTCCTCGTGCCGCATGCCTACGTGCACATGGAGGTCGACGTCAGCGGCCTTGTCCGGGCCCGCGAAGCGGCGAAGCGCGAATACCAGGCGCGCGAGGGCATCTCGCTGAGCTACGTCCCGTACGTCATCAAGGCGACGGTCGAGGCGCTCAAGCAGTACCCGACCTTCAACGCCCACTGGACCGAGGGCGGTGTCCTCGCCAAGCGCCGTATCCACATGGGCGTGGCCGTGGCGGTGGACGATGGCCTGCTCGTGCCGGCCGTCCGCGACGTCGACCAGCTTTCGATCAGCGGCCTGAACCGGGCCATCGCCGATGTCGCCGCCCGCGCGCGCGCCGGCAAGCTGCGCCTGGACGACTACGGCGGCACGACCTTCACGATCGATAACACGGGGTGGTTCGGGTCCAACCTGACGATGCCGATCATCAACGTGCCGGAGGTCGCGATCCTCACGATGGAGGCGATCACCAAGCGCCCGGTCGTGCGCGAGACTCCCGAGGGCGACGTCATCGCCATCCGGCCGATCATGAACATGGTCATGGCCATCGACCATCGCGCCAATGATGGCGCCCAGGCGGCCGCCTTCCTCCGAGCCGTCAAGGCCGCCCTCGAAGCCGTCGGGCCGGATACGCCGGTCTACTGACCGTGCGCATCGTCGT
>JBKJXL010000108.1:0-6887 GCA_046716225.1 Candidatus Limnocylindrales bacterium
TTGTCCGTCCAGGTCCTGCCAGGCGAAATCGCCGGTGCGATACAGGCGTTGGCCGTCGAGGGATGGCCAGGTCCGGCAAGCAGACGTTCTGCTGCGGGGCCGGTGGCGGCAGGATGTGGATGGAAGAGGATCGTGGCACCCGCATCAATGCGGAGCGGACACGTCAGATCCTCGAGACCGGGGCGGATATCGTCGCCACGTCCTGCCCGTTCTGCATGGTCATGCTGAGCGACGGACTGGCCGCCGCGGAAGGTGGGGCGGGGGTCGCGTCAGCGGACATCAGCGAGATCCTGGCCGCCCGGATCGCGGCGGCGCCCCCGGAACGGCGACTGCCCGTCGTCTAGCCTGGGAGACGCTTCCCGCAGCTTGCGCAGGTGGCGTCCGTCACGAGGTTGCCCATCCCACACGACGGGCAGCGTTTCATGCCCTCGGTGCTGACCGCAAAGGGAGTCTCGCCCAGCTTCGGCGCTACCTCGCCACGCTGGCGCATCACGATGAGGATCGCCGCGATCACAACCACGATCAGGGCCCCAAGGATCGCGTACACGGGCATCTGATCCATGCTCGAAGCATACGCCTGCCCTGCTAGCGCGCTGGGTCGTCGTGCCTTGTTCGGTGCGTGCAAGCTCCTGACGAAGGTACGGCCTGGTCCCTGGGCAGACGGGCGCTGCTAGCATGGCGGCCGTGATGGACGAGCCCACGCCCGGCACCTACCGCCTCAGCGAAGACCAGCTGATGCTGCGCGACGCGGTCCGCGTCCTCGCGGATGAGCAGATCGCGCCTCGAGCCGCCGAGATCGATCGGACCGCCGAGTTCCCCCAGGACATCCGGGCGCTGCTGGCGTCCCACGACATCCTGGGCTTGCCGTTTCCGGAGGCCTACGGCGGGCTGGGCGTAGACCTGCTGACGATCTGCCTCGCGATCGAGCAGATCAGCCGGGCCTGCGCGACGTCCGGGTTGATCCTCGCGGTCCAGGAGCTGGGCTCGTTGCCCTTGCTGCTGGCCGGCACGGACGAACAGCGTCGGCGCTGGTTCCCCCGGCTGGCGTCCGGGGAGGCGCTCATCGCATTCGCCCTGACCGAGGCTGAAGCGGGTTCGGACGCCGCCGCCGTCCGCACGTCGGCGGCCCACGATGGAGACGACTACGTCATCACCGGCTCGAAGCGATTCATCAGCCAAGGGTCCGTCGCGGACTTGATCACCGTGTTCGCCGTCACGGATCCCGACGCCCCACCCAACAAGCGCCTGTCGTGCTTCATCATCGAGGTCCCGTCGGACGGGTTCAGTGTGACCCGCGTCGAGCACAAGATGGGGATCCGTGGCAGCCCCACGGCCGAGCTCGCGTTCGACGGCGTGCGGGTCCCGCGGGCGAACCGCGTGGGCGAGGAAGGCGACGGCTTCTCCCTCGCGATGCGGACCCTCGATCGCAGCCGCCCGGGGATCGCCGCCCAGGCCGTCGGGATCGCGCAGGGGGCCCTGGAGGTCGCCACCGCGTACGCCCGCGAGCGCAAGCAGTTCGGACAGCGCATCGGGGACTTCCAGATGGTGAGCGCGATGCTCGCCGACATGGACGCGGCGACCGAGGCGGCCCGCCAGCTCCTGTACAAGGCGTGCACGGAGATCGAGGCCGGGGCGGCCGACGCCAGCCGCTGGTCGGCGATGTGTAAACTCGTGGCCGGCGACGCCGCCATGCGCGTCACCACGGACGCCGTCCAGGTGCTTGGGGGCTACGGCTACATCGATGAGTTCCCGGTCGAGCGGATGATGCGCGACGCGAAGATCACGCAGCTTTACGAAGGGACCCAACAGATCCAACGGCTCGTCATCGCGCGGGACCTGCTCGGCAAGGGCAGCTGACCCGGGCAGGAGGTCTCGTTCTCCGTGCGAATCGTCGTTCTCATGAAGCCTGTGCCGGACCCGGCGTCCATGGGCGAGCGCCTCGGGCCGGACGGCCGGCTCGATCGAGCGGCGGTGCCCGCGGTCGTGAACGGCAACGACGAATACGCGCTCGAGGCGGCCCTCAAGCTGGTCGAGGCGCACGGCGGCGACGTGACCCTGCTCTCGATGGCGCCGGCGACGGCACCTGAAACGATGCGCAAGGCGCTCGCGATGGGCGCGGCCAGTGGGACCCTCGTGACCGACCCGGCCCTCGGCGGCTCGTGCGCCGTGTCGACGGCGATCGTGCTTGCGGCCGCCCTCAAGACCCTCGAATTCGACCTGGTCCTCGCCGGCGTGGACACCTCCGACGGCGTGGCCGGCGTGGTCGGACCGGCGGTGGCGGCGAAGGCCGGCCTGCCACTGCTGTCGTACGCCGCGCGGATCGAGCCGAACGAGGCTGCCGGGACCGTCCGTGTGCGGCGGATCTCGCCGACCGGGTACGACGTCCTCGAAGCCCCGATGCCGGCGCTCATCACGTGCACCCAGGCGCTCGGCGAGCCTCGCTACCCGTCGCTCAAGGGGATCATGGGCGCTCGAACCAAGGAGATCGCCACGCTGAGCCTGGCCGACCTGGGCCTGGACGGGGGCTCGGTCGGTGGGGCCGTCGCGACGACAAAGCTCGTCGGCACCCGGCAACCGCCGGCGCGAGCCGCGACGAAGGTCATCCGCGAGGCCCCCGACGAGGCCGCTCGCCAGGTCATGGCCTACCTCGTCGAGCGGAGACTCATCTGATGGCGCGTCTGCTCGTCGTCGGTGAGACGGCACCCGACGGATCCATCACGAAACTGTCGACCGAAGTGGCCACGCTGGGCCGGACACTTGCCGAGGCCAGCGGCTACGAGCTGGAAGGGATCGTGTACGGCTCGCACGCGGCGGGCGCCGCTGCGGAGCTGGGCGCCTTCCTGCCGGAGGTGACGCACGACCTGTCCTGGTCCGCGGATGACACGGTGGTCGCCGTCGCGGCGGCGCTCTCGACCCGCTCGACCGGTGACCTCGTGCTGTTGCCGGCCAGCCCTGACGGCCGCGACATCGCCGGCGCCCTGTCCGCACTCACCGGCATGGGCGTCCTCGTCAATGCCACGGCGGTGCGCTGGTCCGACGACGGCCCGGTCGTGGAGCAGAGCGCCTTCGGTGGCCGGCTCATCACCGAGAGCGCCTTCACCGATGCCGCGCGTGGCGGGATCATCACGGTCCGGCCGAACAGCGTGACCGCGGAACCGTTGCCGGCTTCCGGGTCCGTGAGCAAAGCTGCCGCGGGTCCGATCCCGGAGCTGCCGCGAGTCGGGATCGTGGATCGTGTCGAAGAAGCGGCCGCGAGCGCCTCCATCGAGGACGCCAGGATCATCGTGTCGGGCGGACGGGGCGTCGGCGGCGCCGAGGGCTTCACACTCGTCGAAGCGCTGGCCAAGGAGCTGGGCGGCGCGGTCGGAGCGAGTCGCGCGGCCGTGGATTCGGGCTGGATCCCATACGCCCAACAGATCGGCCAGACCGGCAAGATCGTGAAGCCGCAGCTGTACCTGGCGCTCGGTATCAGCGGCGCCATCCAGCACAAGGTCGGCATGCAGACGGCCGAGTCCATCGTGGCGGTCAACCGCGATCCAGATGCCCCCATCGCCGACTTCGCCGACGTCATCGTCATCGGCGATCTGTTCGAGGTCGGCCAGGCGCTGCTCGGCGAGCTTCGGGCTCGAGCGGGCTGAGCGTACCCGGCGAACGGCCCGACTCGTGGAGTTAGCGGTCCTCCTGCCGATCCTCGCCTTCGTGGCCCTGGCTGCGGGACTGGTCGTCGTCTTTCGGCGGACGGATCGGATCGTCGCGCGAACGCGCGAGGTCGAGCGGTTCCGCGCTGCCATCCGCGACCTTGCCGCGCGGATCGAGCTGTCCCTGGCGGGCGCGACCGGTCGGATCGATTCGGTCCGTCACAGCGAGCTGCCACCGGCCGCGCTTGCCGATACGCTCTCGGCCGCGACCGATGCGGTCGAGCGGTACGTCGAAGAGGCGCGCGAGCTGAAGCCGCCCGCGCAAGGTCGCGTGATCCGTTCGGAGATCATCGCGGACCTCGAGCGGGCCGGACGGGCGCTTGCGATGGTGGAGCACGGCACGACGATCCTCATCAACGTGCGCCGCGGCAACCGGGAGCTCGAGGGTCAGACCTCGTTGAAACGGGGCTACCTGAACCTGCTCCACGCACGCGACGCGATCGCCCGGCATGCCGCCGCGGCGGACGAACTCGAGGCCACCTCGACGGACCCGCGGGACATCCTCCAGCGTGGCGCGTGACGGCACCTGAGGCCACATGACCACACCATGTAGTGGTATCCTCGCCGCACACCACAGCATGTAGTGGTCCGGCAGGACAGGAGAGCGATGCGCTGCCCCCAATGCGGCGAGCGGGAGACGCGGGTCGTGGACTCGCGCGACCTCGATGACTCCGCCACGATCCGTCGCCGTCGCGAGTGCGCGGCGTGCACGATGCGGTTCACCACCTACGAACGCGTCGAGGCCGCCCGGCTGGTCGTCGTCAAGCGTGGCGGAGCGCGCCAGGAGTTCGATCGCGACAAGCTGGCCTCCGGCCTGCGCAAGGCGCTGACCCGCCGCCCGGTCCCGGCCGGTGCCGCCGAGACCGCCGCCGACCAGATCGAGGCGGATCTGCGCGGATCCGGTGCCAACGAGATCCCGTCGTCGCGGGTCGGGGCGCTGGCGATGGAGCAGCTTCGCTCGATCGACCAGATCGCCTACATCCGCTTCGCCAGCGTCTATCAGAGCTTCGAGGATCTCGAGGATCTCACGCGCGAGGTGGACGCGCTGTATGCCGCGCGCGGCACGACCGGGGTGCCGGCATGAGCGTCCTGTCCGATCGCGACATCCGGGCCGCGCTGGAATCCGGCGCCGTTCGGATAGACCCGTACGACCCCGAAGACTTGCAGCCGTCGTCCGTGGACCTCCATCTGGATCGCCGGTTCCGCGTCTTCCGCAACAACCGCTACCCGTACATCGACGTCCGCGCGCTCCAGCCGGACCTGACCGAACTCCTGACGATCGAGGACGACGAGCCGTTCATCCTGCATCCGGGCGAATTCGTGCTCGGACAGACCCTCGAGTGGGTCGAGCTGCCCGACGACCTGGTTGCCAGGCTAGAGGGGAAGGCGCTCGCTCTCGACACGCCCGTGCCGACGCCGGACGGCTGGCGGACGATGGGAGACCTCGCGTCGGGTGACCTCGTATTCGACGAGGAAGGCATCCCGACGACCGTCCTCGAGATCACGCCGCCGATGATCGGCCGACCTTGTCGTGAGGTCGAGTTCTCGGATGGGACCTGCATCGTTGCCGACGCCGCACACCAGTGGGAGACGATCGACAAGAACGGGCGAACCCACGGCCGATCAGTCGCCGAGATCCGAACGACCGACGAGATCGCCGCGTCGCTGCGCGTGGGGGGTGAACTCAATCACCATGTGCCACTAGCGGGTCCTGTCCGCTACCTGGCGCGCCCCGACCTCCCGATCGAGCCGTACACCTTTGGCGCATGGCTGGGCGATGGAACGACAACGAAGGCCGAGATCACGTCGGTCGACGCCGACGTCCTTGAGCAGATCAGCGGCGACGGATTCACTGTGCGGCCCGTGGGCTATGCGCCGCATCTGTATCGGATCGGCGGCGTCGGACAGTCGCGGGATGTCGCGACAGGCCGGTACTCCCAGAACGCGTCCCTGTCGAGTCGCCTGCGGCGTCAGGGCCTGCTCGAGGGTAAGTTCGTCCCGCGTATGTATCTCGAGGCGGGCGTTGATCAACGGCTCGCCCTTCTCCAGGGGCTCATGGATACCGACGGCTTCGTCGACGACGTCGCGGGGCGATGTGAGTTCACGAACACGAACGAAGGTCTGGCCGATGCCGTTGTCGAGCTGGCGGCAAGCCTCGGCTTTCGGCCCGTCAAGACGACCGGCCGAGCCACCCTGTATGGAGTCGACAAGGGTCCGAAGTATCGCGTCAAGTTCACGCCGGATCGGCCCGTGTTTCGCCTCGCACGGAAGCTCGCCCGCCAGAAGCCCGCCGATGCCCGATTCCACCGCTTCCGCGCGATCGCGGCCGTACGCGAGATCGCGTCCGTCCCGGTGCGCTGCATCGAGGTCGCCTCGCCTCGAGGCTTGTTCCTTGTCTCGCGGTCGTTCATCCCGACACACAACAGTTCGTTGGGCCGCCTCGGCCTGCTCATCCACTCGACGGCGGGCTATGTCGATCCGGGCTGGAAAGGCAACCTGACCCTGGAGCTTTCGAACGTTGCGAACCTCCCGATCGCGCTCTATCACGGGATGCGGATCGGGCAGATCAGCTTCTTCGGGATGTCGTCGCCCGTCGAGCGGCCGTACGGGTCACCGTCGCTCCGGTCCAGGTACCAGGGCCAGTCCGAACCGACCGCCTCCGCGTTCCACCAGGACTACGAGGCCGGTCGCAAGGCCGGGGAGCCTAGCCGGTCCTAGCGCGTGGCCATCAACGACGCCACGGACTGGATCGCCGACCTCGGTGGCGGCACGCGCGTCGCACTCGTGCAGGCCGGGACGTTCCGCTCGGATGCGGGGACCCTGTTCGGCCCCGTGCCGTGGGTCCTGTGGGGAGACCTCGTCACCGACGAGGTCGACGACCGCCGGCGTCTGCTCCAGGCCCTCAACTGCCTGCTGATCGAGAACCGCTCCGGGCGGGTGCTGGTCGAGACCGGGATCGGCGAGCGGCTGGACGAGAAGACCCGAGCGATGCGCCAGTACGAAGGGCCGTGGATCGCGTCCGCGCTCGAGACGTGCGGCTTCCTGCCCGGGAGCGTGAGCGTGGTGGCGATGAGCCACCTGCATTTCGATCATTCGGGCGGTCTGCTCCGTCCCGACGGCTAGCGGACCTTTCCCAACGCCACGTTCGTCGCCCAGAAGGCCTAGTGGGAGGTCGCGCTCGGCGACAAC
>JBKJXL010000109.1:0-6567 GCA_046716225.1 Candidatus Limnocylindrales bacterium
CGTCCAGTAGATCCCGGAGCGGTACTGCGTGCCGACATCGTTTCCCTGGCGCATGGCCTGCGTCGGGTTGTGGTGCTCCCAGAACAGCTTCAGGAGCGCCTTGTAGGTCACCGTCGCGGGGTCGTATGCGACCAGCACGACCTCGGCGTGGCCGGTCTTGCCGGAGCAGGCCTCGCCATAGGTCGGGTTGGGTGTGTACCCGCCGGCATACCCGACAGCCGTGCTGACGACGCCCGGGAGCTGCCAGAACGACTTCTCGGCGCCCCAGAAGCAGCCAAGGCCGAAGACAGCGGTCCGGGTGCCTTCCCGCCAAGGCCCCGCGATCGGCGTGCCCAGGACGGTGTGGATCCCGGGTGTGTCGATCGCGTCGGGGCGGCCGGGGAGGGCATCGGTGGGGGCTGGCATGGACGGTTGGCGGGAAGGCAGGAACCACATGCCGGGAGTCTAGCCCCGGTCCGTGACGGCCCGGTGACGGTGGCAACGCAGTTCGTGCGGGCGTCGATCGGTCGCACTGATCAGATCGCCACCGCACATGCTGGGCGCTGTCGCCGTTTCGTCACAGGGTCAGGAGAGCAGGCAGCGCCGACCTCATCTTGATCGGTTTGCGCGATCACGGCCGCAGGTGCGAGCTGCTCGCTCGGAACTGGGCCGGGTCAGCTCGGGCGGGTGATCCGGACGTCGTCGATCTCGACCTCGACGAGGTTGTTCGTGCCGCCGTCCACGGCGACGAAGCGCAGGCGGATCGACTGGCCGGCCCAGGCATCCATCAGGATCGACGGGGTCCGCCAGATGCCGTTCATGTCGACGGCCTTGCCGACCGCGTTCAGGACGACGGTCTGGGTGCCATCCTCGGCCTCCACGATCACGTGGAAGCGATCCGCTGAGGTGGCGTTGTCGTCGTGCGCGAAGACGTACCTCAGCGTGAGCCGCTGGCCGATGGTGGCCGGCAGCTTGATCCGTGCGGACCGGATCGATGTGCGCCCATCCAGGTCGTACGCGTTCGGGTTGGATCCAGCACGTGCGCCCGTCACGAGCGCGATGGAACCCGATGTCGTCGTGCCGAGCTGCTTCGGGCCTTCCCAGGCGGTGTCGGCCGGATTGCTGCGGACGAACCGAGCCGTCGACGGCGCGGTATCCGTCCCGTCCGGGTTCACGGTCCAGCCGCGACGGACCTCCATGTCGTCGTCGTAGGCGCCGCAGCGGGCCGCGGTGACGGTCGCGCCCCGGACGCTCAACGGGCACCAGGCCCGCTCCATCAGGTACAGCACGGCTTCCTTGTTCCGGCCGGTCTCGGCGGCGATGAGCGCATCGTCCGGGTAGTCCCTGATGGACAGCTCGAACGTGTAGGAGAACGTCCGGAAGGTGCCGTACAGGTAGTCGCGCGTCGTCCCCGTGGTGATGTAGAGGTCGCTGGCTTGCTGGGGCCGGTAGCCGCTGGTCGAGGCCATCCGCTTGCCGATCGCGACGAGCGCGGCCTGGTCGTCCACGGTCATGTCCGCCGGTACGTTCGTGTAGGTGTAGCCGTACGGCCACATGACGAGCCGGCCGTACTCGTGGAACGTGATCCCGACCCGGATCTGCTGCTTGCCGTCGATGACGCGGCTGGCCATGAAGTCGCGCATCGCGCGCGTCTCGGGCGCCGAGAAGGCCGATGGCCCGCGGTACGTGATCGCGGCCGGGTTGGAGCTCGTGTTCCCGCCGCCGCCCCAGCGGTAGCCGTAGTTCCGGTTCAGGTCCGTGCCGATGGAGCTGGAGCCGGGCGTCGGCTGGCGGTTCTTGCGCCAGAAATGGAACTTGCCGCCCGAGATGTCGTATTCGGCGCCGTCCGGATTGACCAGGAAGACGATCCAGACCTCGCGCGAGTTCACGATGCTCGTGATCCGAGTGTCGGTCCCGTAGCCTTCCACGAGCCAGCGCATGATCCGCAGCGTCATCTCGGCGCCCATGTGCTCGTCGGCATGATGCGCGCCATCGAACAGGACCTCGGGCTCGTTCTCGTCGGTCGCCACGTTGTCGGAGATCTTCATCGCCCACAGGTCGCGGCCCTGGTAGCTCTTCCCGATCGAGAATCGTTGCGTGATGTCCGGATTCGCAGCGGCCACGGCCGCCGTCTCGGCGGCGATCTCGGTGTAACTGCTATAGCCCGTATAGCCAGCCGGGAACTCGGACGCCGAGGCAAGTCCAGGTGCGGCCACGGTCAGTCCGAGCGCGAAGGCGATGGCCCGAATGGCACGGCGAGGGTGTCGCGTGGGATGGGTCACGAGCCCATGGTCGCCCATGGCGGGCGTTCTGGCCACTCCCCGGATGGTCCTGCTGCCCCGTAGCATGGTCGGATGAGTGCGATGCCGGACCTGTGATCGCCGGATCGAGAGGCTGGATCCGCCGCGCGGCTCCGGTCGCCCTGGGTGCCCTGTTCCTCGGCACCGGGACGCTCCATCTCGTCCGACCTGCGTCGTTCGGGTCCCTGCTCCCGGACGGCATGCCGGCGAGCGACCTGGTCATCGCGGTCAGCGGCCTCGCGGAGCTGGTCTGTGCCGTGGGACTGCTGTCGCGTGCTCCGTGGGCCGGCCCGGCGAGCGCGATCCTGCTCGTCGCGATCTTCCCCGGCAACCTCGCGTATGCGGTTCGGGTGACCGCGGATCCGGCGTCGGCCTCCTGGCTGGTGGCGGCCGCCTGGCTTCGATTGCCCCTCCAGGTGCCGCTCATCTGGGCGGCCCTCCAAGCTCGGCGCTAGTCACGAGTCGTCCTGCGGGGAGAGACGGCCGTTCTTCCTGGCGAGACGCGCCGCGTATCCTGTGGCCCGAACCGCCGAATCGGAGGAGTCCCATGGCGACCCAGCGCTACTCGCTCGACATCAAGGAAGCCGGTCAGAACTGGGTCCCGCGTCCCACGCTAAGCAGCGCCGACTACGCCAGCCCTGAGGTCTGGGATGCCGAACGGGAGCGCATCTGGTGGGGCGACTGGGTGTGCATCGGGCGCAGCGCGGAGATCGCGGAACCCGGGGAGTACATCGTCCGCGACCTCGCCGGCGAGTCGATCTTCCTGGTTCGCAATATCACGGGCGATCTACGCGGCTTCTACAACGTGTGCAGCCACCGCGGGACCAAGTTCCTCGACGACTGCGAGGGCACCAGCAAAGCCAGGAAGGCGTTCAAGTGTCCGTACCACGCGTGGTCGTTCGATCTCGACGGCAACCTGGTCGCGTCACCCAATGTCCACGAGGACGACGCCTTCGACCGCTCGGACTACCCGCTGTACGGCTTTGCCGTCGACGAGTACGCGGGGTTCCTGTTCGTGAACCTGGCCAAGGGGCCGGTCCGACCGTTGATGGACGCGCTGCTGGAAGGGGCCGAGACGATCACCGCCTACGAGCGTTACCGCATGGATGAACTGCGCCCCGGGGCTCGGATCGTGTACGAGGTCAGGGCCAACTGGAAGATCGTCGTTGAGAACTACAACGAATGCCTGCACTGCCCGCAGATCCATCCGGAACTGGTGTCGGTCATCCCGTTGTATCGGTTCGGGGAGGTCTGGGACGACGATTCCGGTGACGTCGGCAACCGGATGGTCGATGAGGCCACGAACTTCAGCGTGACCGGCAAGTCATCGCTACCACAGCTGCCGGGTCTCGATCCGGATGACTACCACATGTACCAGGGCAGCTACGAGTTCCCGAACCTGATGGTGAACCTGCACCCCGACGGCATGATGAGCTACATCGTGATGCCGAAGGGCCCGAACCACACGACGGTCATCTCCGAGTTCTTCTACCGACCCGAGACGATCTCTGCGCCGGACTTCGACCCGTCCGGGATGGTCGAGTTCTGGGATCTCGTCAGCAAGCAGGACTGGGCGGTCGTGGAGCGCGCGCAGACAGGTGTTTCGTCGCGGGCCTTCACGCGGGGTGTCTTCCCCCGCCAGGACCGGTTCCTGTACTGGTTCAACGAGGAGTGGCGGACGCGGATGGGTCGCGATCGCCTGGGCTGATCCGGGTGAACCTCAGCGCCGAGATCGAGCGCGTCGATCGAGGGCGGCCACACCGGCGGCGACCGCCAGTGCGAGCAGGACGATCCACCAGCCGTCGAACGCGGGCTGTGGCCTGTCCGGGCGAGGCGGTACCAGCGAACGGCGGGCCGTGTCGGGCGGGGTCAGGCCATCGGGGATGACCAGGATCGTGTGCGACGTCGTGTTGTCGTCCGGCGTCGGGTCGGCGGCGGCACTGGCGACACTGGCGGCGATCATCAGATTGCCACCGGCCGACAGGGGCGAGACCGTGTAGGCGATCGTGACGGTCGCCGTCCCGCCCGGCGTCAGCGTGCCGAGGTCGCACTCGAGCGTTGCGCCGGAGCCGACAGGCGCACAGGTCCCCTGTGACGGCGACACGACGCCCCGTGTGAGCCCGACAGGCCAGGTCACGGTCAGGACCACGGAACGAGCGTCAGACGGACCGGCGTTTTCGATCTCGAACGTTGCCAGGTGGCTGCTGTCGGCGCCCGCAAGGATCGTCGTGGTTGGATCCACGATGGTCAGCGTCAGGTCCGCGACGGCCACGATCTCCGTGGCGTCCGAGTCAGTGTCATCGGAGCTGTCAAGGTCGCTTACAGCGCTCGTGACGGCGGCGGCGACGACCTGTGGTCCCGGGTCAGCCGAGGCGGGCACCGAGTAGGCGATGTCGACCGTCGCCGTATCGCTATCGGCGATCGTGCCCAGGTCGCAGATGAGGTCCGGCCCGAGTCCGGCCGGCGCGCACGTGCCCTGCGACGGCGTCACGGATCCCTGTGGCAGCCCGATCGGCCACGTCACGGTCAAGACCACGGACGTGGCCGCCGAAGGCCCCGCGTTGGCGACGCTGACGGTCGAGACGTGACCCAGGCCGTCGCCTGCGACCACGGTCGCGAGTCCGTCGCTCACGGTCACGCCCAGGTCCGCCGTGGGTTCGCCCAGCTGGAAGTGGCTGAATGAGGTCATCGCCAGCGCCTGGGTCGTGAGTGCCGTCCTGGCCCCGACAGCCGGTAGCGTCCAGGTGGTGCCGTCGAGCTTGGCGACGACGAAGTCGGCTGGGACCGCGCCGGCATCCACATCGCCGGCCACGAACGTGAAGGTCGCGTCGTAACTGTCGAAGGCGATCGCCGCATCGGTGAGGGTCCAGTACCGATTTACGCTCAAGCTTGGGGCGATGCCCGACGCGACGATGTCCGGGTGGTCGCCGGTGGTGGTGCTGGCAGTCAATTCGCCGGCGACGGCCACGTTGCCGAACACGACCGTGGCGGGGGCGTACCGGGTCGCGTCACCGACCTCGAACGTGACGGACGTCCCCGCGCCGGCAGCCACGTGCTTCTGCAGGTCGCCATCGACCCGGCCGCCGGTCCGGACGACGATCCCGCCCGACGGGATCGCGACAGTCCACGACCCGGTGGTGACCGGCCCCCTGGTGAGGGACAGCGTGGTCAGGACGGCGAGGTCGGCCTGGAGCGCGATGCCGTTGGTGTTGTTGACGGTCAGCGCGTCGAGCTGGCTGACGCTGTTCGGAAGCACGATGTTCGCGGCGGTCCCGTTGACGACGATCCTCGACGTCGCTCCGGCGACGAGGTTCTCGATCGTGCCCGCGAGCGGATTGCTGATGGTCAGCGTATGCGCACCGACCGTCAGCGTGCCGGCCGACAGGGTCAGCACGTTGTTGACCGCCAGGTTGGCGGCGAGGGTCGCGCCGGCCGGATCGTCGACCACCAGTGCGTAGACGGTAATCGCCGACGGCCCGCCCAGGGACTGACCGCTGGCCCCGTCGAGGGTGATCGTGCTGGTCCCGGCGACGAGGGTGCCGCTGAGTCCGATATCGCCCGCGACCGCCACCGCACTCCCATTGAGGCGGAGCGTGCCCGCCGTGGTGAGGTCGCGTCCCACGGTGAGCGGATGGTTGCTCGTGGAGGTCGTGATAGTCCCGGCGCTGACGGTGAGGTCGCGCCCGACGGTCATCGCCGAGGCCAGCGTGGTGGTCCCGCCGTTGGTGACGACGTCGTTGAAGACCATGCCCGCCGACGTGACGGTCCCACCGACGAACACGACCGTGCTGGTGCCCGGGTCGAGCGTGCCTGCGGTGTACGTCCAGTTCCGTCCGGTCCGGATGGTGCCGGCCAGGCTGAGCGTGCCCGACGGCTTGTCGATGACGACGTTGGCGAGGTTGCCCGCGGCCAGGGTCGAGGCGCCGCTGAACGTCTGATCGGCCGTGCCCTCGATGCGCAGCGTGCCGGTCCCGCTGTCGAACGTCGAGGCCTGGCTGATCGGACCCTGGGCGGCGATCGTGCCGGTCGCGATGTTGCCGTCGGTCAGGGTCAGGCTGCCGGGCACGGTCAGGGTCGTGCCGGCGCCGACGGTGATCGTGCCCGTCGCGATGACCACATTGGCCAGGCTGTGGCTGCCGCTGACCGCGAGGTTGCCCGCGAACACGACCGTGCTGGTGCCCGGGTCGAGCGTCCCTGCCGTGTACGTCCAGTTCCGTCCGGTCCGGATGGTGCCGGCCAGGCTGAGCGTGCCCGACGGCTTGTCGATGACGACGTTGGCGAGGTTGCC
>JBKJXL010000110.1:0-2516 GCA_046716225.1 Candidatus Limnocylindrales bacterium
CACCGGGCTGGCCAAGCTGTTCGATGTACATCGCCACATCGCACAGCGGGTAGTCATTCGGCGGCGGCGGGGGTGGGACCACGGGCAGATCGATCTTCAGCGCGGCGACGCGCACCCGTGTCGCGACCCGGTCGGCCGGGAACGCAGGGCTGGCGGTCGCCGGCGGCGGCGACGCCAGGGGCGGGAGGGTGAGCTGTGGGGTCGGGCTGGGAACACCGGCGACGGTCGACGGGGTTGGCGATCCGAGCGGGCCCGCGTCCACCGGACTGCCGTAGCTGAGCAGGCCGACGGCCAGGAACGTGACCCCGAATGCCGTGAGGAGCGCGGGGACGAGACGGGTACGGACGCGCTCGGTCAGATCAGCCATCGGAGCGGCATCCTAGCAGTGGCTCGGGACGGACGCCCTCGCCCGCTGGTACTGGTACCCTCCCGCCCATGTCGCCACGCCTTGCGATCCTGGCCGGACTGCTGTCCGGGATCCTGGTCGCCGCCCTCGTCCTGGGCGGCATCTTCGCGCTGGCGCCCGAAGGGATCGGCTTGGTCCCGACACCGTCTCCGCCGCCGCCGCCATCCGTGGCCGTCCCCAGCCCGTCGCCGAGCGCCAGCCCCGCTGCCTCCGGGTCGCCCGTCGCGTCGGCCACCGGGACCCCGTTCGGGATCGGTCAGCCGGCCCCGCCGCTCGTCGTGCCCCAGGTAGGCGGTGGGACGATCGACCTCGCCAAGCTGGACGGCAAGCCCGTCTGGGTGAACTTCACGGCGAGCACGTGTTCGCCGTGCCAGGACGAATTCCCGCTGATGAACGGCTTCGCGGCTCGCTTTGCCGCCGATGGGCTGATCGTCCTCGCCATCGACGTCAAGGAGGACGAGGGCACCGTTGCGGCGTTCGCGGAGTCGCTCGGCGCGACCTTCCCGTTGGGACTCGATACGGCCGGCTCGGCTGCGGACACCTGGGGCGCGTCGGCGTTGCCCACCCACTTCTGGATCGACGCCGACGGGATCGTGCGCGATGGCCCCCTCGGCGGGATCGGGCCCGACGTGATGGCCCGCGGCCTCCAGACCATCCTGCCGGGCGTCACCGTCACGCCTTGACCCGACCATTCGCGGCGGTGGGCAGCGGCGCCGTCCGCGACCGCCTCGGGCGCCTGCTGACGAGCGACGGTCGCGTCCTGATCGTGTCCGACTTCGATGGCACCCTGGCGCGGGGGTCAGGCGACCCGTCCGCCGCCGCGATCGAGCCGCTCGCCCGTCGCTCGCTCCGGCGCCTGGCCGCCCTGTCGGCGGAGCGCCCTGACCGACTTCGTGTGGCGATCCTGACCGGGCGCACGGTGGCAGACGCGGCGGGGAGGATCCGGGTCGGCGGGCTCGAGTACCTCGGCGACCACGGTCTGCAGTCCGGCTGGCTGCCACGAGGTGGCGACCCGGCCCGCCTGGCCACCACGTATCAGCCGGGATTCGAGGCGCACGTCCAGAGTGCTGAGGCCTTGGCGCACGGCGTCGCGGAGCGACTGGGTCGTCCAGTGTGGCTGTACGTCGAAGCGAAGGGACCGTCGGTCGCGTTCCACTTCCGCGGGGCGTCGGATCGCGACGCCGCCCGGACGGACGTCAAGGCCGCTCTCGTGGCGACGGAACGCGAGGTCGGCGTACACGGACTCGCCCACTACCGTGGCCGGCTGGTGGTGGATCTTCGGCCCGTGGACGCTGGGGGCAAGGCCGAGGCGATGGCTCGCCTGCTGGAACGCGATCGGCCGTCGGCGGTGGTCGCGATGGGCGACGACGTCAGCGATGCGGACGCGTTCGGGGTGCTCCGAGCGGCCCGCGAGGCGGGGTCCCTCGACGCCCTGGCCGTGGCGATCTACGGTCCGCACGGGATGCCCGACGCCGTTCGCGAGAGCGCCGACCTCCATCTGGCCTCGCCGCACGATGCGTCGCGCCTGCTGGCATCCATTGCCCGGATCCTGGCCCGCGACGGCTGACATCGGGCGGACCCGGTAGCATCAGGACGTGTCCGATCAGACCCCCGATCCCTCCTACCGGGCGCTCCTCGCCGTGCCCCAACTGGGGCGCGTCGTGGCCTCGATGCAGCTCGCCCGGATCGCCCAGACGATGTTCGGCGTGGCGATCGTGCTGTTCGCCCTGGCCGAATACGACTCGCCGGCGCTGGCCGGGATCGTGACCTTCGCGTCGATCTTTCCCGGCCTGCTGATCGCCCCGATCGCCGGGGCCCTGCTGGATCGCCATGGACGTGTTCGGTTGATGGCGTTCGACTACGCAGTCGCCTTCGTGAGCCTCGTCCTCATCGGCTGGCTGTCGCTGGCCGGGATGCTGCCGGTGGAACTCCTCGTCCTCATCGTCATCGTCACGTCCCTGACCAGCATCCTGAGCATCGTCGGGCTGCGCACGATCTTCCCGCTCATGGTCCCGTCGCACCTGTGGGAGCGCGTCAACGCCATCGACGCCAACGGCTACGTCGTCGCGACGATCCTGGGCCCGCCCATCGCCGCCAGCCTCGTGGCGTT
>JBKJXL010000111.1:0-10343 GCA_046716225.1 Candidatus Limnocylindrales bacterium
CGTTCAGGTCTACGTCCGCCGCTGGCGGAACTTCGGAGCAACGCAGATGAACCAGAGGACGAACGAGGCGGACGTCGCCGCAGTGATCGAGACCGCGCGCGCCTACTACGACGGGATGCTGGCGGGCAACGAGGCCAAGCTGACCCGCGCATTCCATCCCCGCGCCTGCATCGTCGGGAACGAAGGCGGCCAGTTGTATTGGGCGACCGTCGGAGAATTCGTCGCCGCCTGTCAGGGGGCGGTCGCGCAAGCGGGACCATATGAATGGCGCATCGATGGCCTGTCGTTCGAAGGCGACACTGCCCTGGTCAGGCACGGCGGCCAGTACGCCGGGGTGTGGTATAGCGACGACCTGTCGATGGTCCGGATCGATGGCGCGTGGCTCATCGTCCACAAGACCTTCTACCCGCATCCCAACGCCTGACATCGACGAACGCCAAGACCACGAACGCATCTGTTCGGCGTGGATCGTCCTTCACCCGACCAAGCCGTTCGGATCAGGAAGAGGGGCCGGAACGGCGATCGCGGCCCGCAGATCCATCGAACCGTCGAGCAGGGCTCGGCCGATGATCGCGCCCGTGCAGCCGACATCGCGCACCGCGCGCAGATCCTCAAGGCTCGCGATCCCACCTGAGGCCACGATGTCGCCGGCGTCCTGGGCCAAAAGCCGCTCGTAGAGGGCAAGGTCGGGGCCGCCTTGGAGGCCGTCGCGGTCGATCGCCGTGACCTCGAAGGTTGTCACTCCGGCGTCAGATAGGCGCTGGATCGCCTCAAAGGCGTTCACGCCGCCCGCGTCGGGGACCCATCCATGACCTACGGCGAGGCCATCCCGGACGTCGATGGCGACGACGATGCGCGCCGCACCATGTGCCTTGACCACATCGGCGGCGAATGCCGGGTCCCGAAGGGCCGCTGTGCCCACCACCGCCCGGGCCGCCCCGACCTGCAGGACGGCCGAGACCGCCTCCGCCGACCGGAGCCCGCCGGCCACCTCCACGTGCATCCGCTCCCCTACCGCAGCCACGATCGCCGCGACGACCGCGCTGTTGACCTGCTCGCCCACGCGAGCACCGTCGAGGTCTACGACGTGCAGCCAGCGCGCGCCGGCATCGGCGAACTCTTGTGCGATCGCCACCGGTTCGTCGCTATATACGGTCTCGCGGGCGAAGTCGCCCTGGCGTAGGCGGACCACGCGGCCGCCGCGAAGGTCGATCGCGGGCAGGATGTCGAACGGTGTTGCGGCTCGCATGCCAGCATGTTACCGTAGTAGCACGCTAATACGCTAGCAGGACAACCACGGAGGGCCACATCCCATGGCCGACGACTGGAAGACACCCGACGCCGAAGCCCTGTTCAGTGCGATCGGCACGCTCGAGGGTCTCGATGAGACCGAGCGGTTCTTCCGGGACCTCTGCACTCTGACCGAGTTGCGCGACCTGTCGCAGCGCTGGGCGGTCGCTCGCCTCCTGGACGACGGCCTCCACTACGCCGAGATCTCCAAGCGGACCGGCGCGAGCACGGCGACCATCACTCGGATCGCGTCCTGGCTGAACCACGGCGAGGGCGGCTACCGCGCGGTCCTGGACAAGCTCAGATGACCGAACGCCTGCGATTGGCGGTCCCGAACAAGGGCCGCCTGGTCGAACCCACGCTGCGCCTTCTCCACGACACGGGCCTCGTCTTCGAGGAGCACGATCGGAGCCTCGTCGCGCGCGTCCAGAACTTCGACCTGGACATCCTGTTCGTCCGGACGAACGATGTCATCGAGTTCGTCGGCGACGGCGTGGCGGACCTCGGGATCACGGGGGTGGACCTGCTGAGTGAGTCCGGGGCGACACTGCCCCGCGTCCGCGACCTTGGTTACGGCCGCTGCCGGTTGGCGGCCGCGGTCCCCACGGACAGCGCGTATCGCTCGATCGAGGATCTGGCCGGCCTGCGCGTCGCGACCGCCCACCCGAATACGACCCGACGGTTCTTCGCGGAGCAGGGGATCGCCGTGGACGTCATCCCGATCTCCGGGGCGGTAGAGGTCGCGCCGAGGCTCGGCCTCGCCGAGGCGATCGTGGACCTCGTCTCGACCGGGTCCACGCTCGTCATGAACGGTCTCCGCCAAGTCGGCGACGTCCTGGCCAGCGAGGCCATCCTGGTCGCGAACCCGAACGCAGATGCCTCACGGGCCGCCGAGCTCACGGCTATCGACACGATGCTCAGCGCCGTGCTGGCCGCCCGAGGCCGCAAGTACCTGATGTTGAACGCCCCGGCCGCGCGCCAGGGCGATCTCGAGACCCTGCTCCCGTCGCTGGAGTCACCCACCGTGATCCCGCTCGCCCACGACGGCATGATCGCGATCCACTCGGTCGTCGGCGCCGATGAGGTCTGGGGCCTGTTGCCTCGGCTGAAGGCCGCCGGGGCGTCCGGGATCCTCGTCCTGCCCATCGAGAAGATCGTCCCGTGACCGTGATCCGCTCGTTCGATCCAACCGTCGACATCAAGTGCCTCGACCTGGCTGCTGTCCTGGCCGGTGATGCCGAGGCGACCCGCGATCGGGATGCGCTGGTCCGCCGCGGTGCCGTGCCGGACCCGGCCGTCCGCGAGGGCGCGCGAACGACTCTGACCGACGTCCGAGTCCGAGGTGACGTCGCGGTCGCAGATGCCAATGCCAGGGTCGGCGGGGGTCGGTCCGACGGTCGCCTCACGCTCGCACCATCGGAGCTTCTGGACGCCCGCGACGCGCTGGATCCGGCGATCCGGCGAGCCCTGGACCAGTCCATCGAGCACGTCCGTCGATTCGCCGAGACCCAGCGCCCGACCTCCACCCATACGACCATCGCCCTCGGTATCGACATCGAACGCCGCTGGTCGCCCATCGGCCGCGTGGGCTGCTACGTGCCGGGCGGGACCGCGCCGTATCCGTCGTCGCTGGTCATGACCGTCGTGCCGGCTCAGGTCGCAGGGGTGGCCGGAATCATCGTGGCATCGCCCGCCGACCGCGACGGCCGGGTGCACCCGGTACTGCTCGGAGCGGCGGGACTGCTGGAGGTCGACGCCTTCATCGTCGCGGGTGGCGCCCAGGCGGTCGGGGCGCTGGCCTATGGCCTGCCCGGTGCCGGCGTCGATCCGGTCGATCGGATCGTCGGGCCAGGGAACGCCTGGGTCACGGCGGCCAAGCTGGAGGTGGCCGGGGAGGTGGGCACGGACCTGCCGGCCGGGCCGTCGGAGGGGATGGTGCTGGCCGATGCCACGGCCGCTCCCCGACTCGTCGCCGCGGACCTCATCACGCAGGCCGAACACGGACCGGACTCCCCGGCGCTGCTCGTGACGACCGATGCCGGGTTTGCCGATCGTGTCCTGGCGGAGGTCGCGCGATGGCTCGCGGGTGCCTCACGAGCGTCCATCCTGGAACGCGCGCTGCGCGAGCACGGCCGCGTCGTCCTCGCACCAACCCTGGAAGTCGCCATCGAGTTCGTGAACGCGTACGCCCCGGAGCACCTCTCGGTGGACGTCGAGCCGCTCGAGGCGACCGTCGCCCGCCTGCGCAACGCCGGATCGCTCTTCGTGGGTCCGTGGGCCCCGGAATCGGCCGGCGACTACGCCACGGGCGCCAACCACGTCCTGCCGACCGGCGGCCTGGCCCGGGCATCGGGCGGCCTGTCGGTCGAGTCGTATGGCAGGTACACCCAGATCCAGCGGATGACCCGGGACGGCTTGAGCGCCATCCGACAGACTGTGACCGCCCTCGCCGAGGTCGAGGGACTCCTGGCCCACCGCGACGCCATCGAGTCGCGCTTCACCTTCGGGGAGTGACGCCGATGAGCCCGACCCCGGTCACCTATACGAACCCGGGTGAGCCGATCGCCTACAGCTGGGAGGCCACCAACGAGGAGGTCGCCGAGCGGTACGGCGTCCCGCTCGAGTCGATCGTCCGGTTCGACCTCAACACCTCGCCGACACCGCCGGAGCTCGTCGCCCGGCTGATCGCCCTTGGGCGATTCGATGTCCCGATGTCCGAATACCCGCCCGCCGACTATCGCCGGCTCATCGCGGCCGCCGCCGCCCGGTATGGCGTTGCGACGAACGAGCTCATCGTGGGGGCCGGCGCGGACGAGATCCTCGACATCATCACGAAGGCGTTCCTGCCGGTCGGCGGGTCGGCGGTCATCCCGACGCCCAGCTACGCGATGTACCGCGTCGACACCGAGCAGCGTGGCGCGACGGTCCTGGCCGTGCCGCGCCGACGGGAGGCGGGCTGGACGCTGGACCTCGAGGCGACCCGGGCTGCCGCCCGCTCGGCGGACGTCGTCTGGCTGTGCAGCCCGAACAACCCGACAGCCCTGGCGGAGCCGGACGGCACGATCGCTGGACTCCTCGTGGGCATCCTGGCGGACGCCGTCGCCGACGGCCGAACCGCCCCTGTCGTCGTGATCGACGAGGCGTATGCCGAGTTCACAGGCCGTTCGCTCGTCGGACTGCGGGCGGACTACCCGAACCTCATCGTGATCCGGACCGCGAGCAAGGCCTACGCCCTGGCCGGGCTGCGAGTGGGGTTCGCCATCGCCCATCCGTCGCTGATCGCCCGGATGAACCCGTACCGCCCACCGGGCTCCATCTCGGTCGTGTCCGTGACGCTCGTGACCGAGGCGCTCCTCGATGACACGATCCTGGAGGCGAACCTGGTTCGCGTCGCGACCGAGCGCGACCGGCTCGCGGACGCGCTGCGCGCGATCGGCTGGCGCGTCGGCTCGTCGGTGACGAACTTCATCCTCGTCGACTTCGGGTCGGTCTCCGTCGCGGAGACCGTCGCCGAGGGCCTCCTTCGGCACGGACTCGTGCCCCGCACATTCCCCGAAGCCCACCCGCTCGCCGATCACCTGCGTGTGACCATCCGCTCGGCGGCAGAGAACGACCGATTCATCGCGGCAGCGACGGCGATCGCCGGCGAGCTGCGCGCATGACCAGCCCGCTCGGGAACGTCACGCTCGGCCCGCGCGAGGACGGTCGCCGGATCACGCTCGCGCGAACGACCAACGAGACCGAGATCACGGTCACGCTCGGACTCGACGGATCCGGGCATACCTCGATCGATACCGGGATCGGGTTCTACGACCACTTGCTGGGCTCGTTCGCGCACCACGGTCTGTTCGACCTCGCCGTGTCGGCCGAGGGCGACCTGCAGATCGACGAGCACCACACGACCGAGGATGTCGCACTCGTGCTCGGCGCGGCGTTCGCCGAAGCCCTCGGCGATCGTGCCGGGCTCCAGCGGTTCGGTAACAGCTCGGTCCCGATGGACGAGGCGCTCGCGACCGCCGTCGTGGACATCGGCGGTCGGCCGTACGCCGTCATCGACCTCCCGTTCCGCGGAGAACGTGTCGGCGCGCTGCCGCTCCAGCTCGTCGATCACGCGCTGGAGTCGTTCGCCCGGACGGCCGGCTGCACCCTGCACCTGAGCGGGACGGGCCGGAACGACCACCACCTCGCCGAGGCCGCGTTCAAGGCGCTCGGACGGGCCCTTCGAGTGGCGTGCGAGCCGGATCCGCGGCGGATCGGCGTGGCATCGACCAAGGGGTCGCTCGGGTGACCTCGCGCTCCCGCATCGCGGTCGTGGACTACGGTGCCGGCAACCTCGTCAGCATCCAGCAGGCCCTGACCGCGATCGGTGTCGACGTTACGATCGTCGCTGACGGGGAGGCCTTCGGCGGGTGCGACGCCGTGATCGTGCCGGGCGTCGGCGCGGCCGGACCGGCGATGGAGCGTCTCGACCAGCAAGGCCTCACGGAGCCGCTCCGTGCCTGGCTCCAGGCGGATCGGCCGTTCCTCGGGATCTGCCTCGGTCTGCAGCTCCTGTTCGAGTCGAGCGACGAAGATGGTGCACGGACGCTGGGTGCGGTCGCGGGCACGACCGTCCGATTGGCAGAGGCCCCCACACTCCCGCACATCGGTTGGAACCAGGTCCAGCGACGCCGCGACCATCCGCTGTTCGACGGGATTCCGGACGGGGCCGACTTCTACTTCGTCCATTCCTACGCCGGCGCCCCGGGCGCGGGCGCGAACGACGGTGTGGTCGTCGCGCAGACGACCCATGGGCGCACGTTCGTCTCCGCGATCGCCCGCGGACGCATGCTTGGCGTCCAGTTCCACCCGGAGCGCAGCGGCACGGACGGCCTCCGGCTCCTCGGCAACTTCGTCGACCTCGTGCGGGCTGCCTGATGCTGCGTCGACGTGTCATCCCGTGCCTGGACGTCGCTGATGGCCGTGTCGTGAAAGGCACGCGGTTCGTGGATCTCGTCGACGAGGGCGATCCACCGGCACTTGCGGAGCGGTACGCCGCCGAGGGCGCCGACGAGCTCGTCTTCCTCGACATCACGGCCGCACCCGAGCGTCGAGGCACGCTCCTCGACATCGTCGAGCGAACGGCCAGGCGCGCGTTCATACCACTGACCGTCGGCGGCGGAGTCCGGACCGTCGCTGACATGCGCGACGTCCTGCGCGCGGGGGCGGACAAGGTCTCGCTCAATACGGCGGCCGTCGCGGATCCAACGCTGATCAGCGGATGCGCGGCCCGGTTCGGTCGCCAGGCGGTCGTCGTGGCCATCGATGCCCTCCGCCGTCCTTCACGGGACGGGGACGCGCCGCCCACGTGGGAGGTCGTCGTCAAGGGCGGCCGGGAACGGACCGGCACGGACGTCCTCGCCTGGGTTGACCGGGCGGTGGACCTCGGTGCCGGCGAGCTGCTGGTGACTGCGATCGATCGCGACGGCACCGGGGATGGCTTCGACACGGAACTCCTCAGGGCCATCACCGAGCGTGTCCAGGTCCCGGTCATCGCGTCCGGTGGAGCTGCGGGGCCGGACGATTTCGTGCGGGCCATCGTCGAGGGCGGGGCGGACGCGGTCCTCGCGGCCTCGATCTTCCATCGGCGGATCCACGCCATCGCCGACGTCAAGGCCGCCATGGCCGCGGCCGGACTCCCGGTTCGCCTCGCACCGGCGGCAGTCGCATGAGCACTCGGCTCGCCAGTCCCGAGGTCGCATTCCCGGCGGCAGGACTCGTCCCGGCGGTCGTCCAGGACGCGACGGACGGCCGCGTGCTCATGCTGGCCTGGGTGGACGCCGAGGCACTCGCCGCGACGATCGAGACGGGCCAGGCCCACTTCCACTCGCGCTCACGTGATCGCCTGTGGCACAAGGGCGAGACCAGCGGCCACACCCTCAGCGTCAGCAGCCTGAGGGTCGACTGTGATGGCGATGCCCTGCTGCTGGCGGTCGAGCCGCACGGGCCGACCTGCCACCGCGGCACTCGCAGCTGCTTCGATCTAGATCGCGCGTCGGCCGAACGGACCTCGCAGGGATTCGCCTGGCTCGAGACACTCTGGTCGACGATCGCCGATCGGGCGGCGACCCGCCCGGCTGGCTCCTACACGACGGCCCTGCTCGACGGCGGGGTCGATGCGGCCGGTCGAAAGGTCACCGAGGAGGCGACGGAGGTCCTCATCGCGGCCAAGGACGACGCCGTCGCCCAGGCAGCCGGCGCGGACCGGACCGCGACCCGCGAAGCCCTGGCGGGCGAGGCGGCCGACCTGCTCTATCACGCGCTTGTGCTGCTGGCCGAGCGAGAGATGGACCCTTCGGCGGTCGTCGACGTCCTGCGCGCCCGTCACCGTAGCTCGACGACGTAGCTGCCGACCCCTGGCCAACCTCGCGGCGATAGCGACGACATCACCAGGAAGCGCGGTTCGCAGACAGTTGCGCGGACATGCGGCCTATGTGGCGTGCCGCCCACGCTCGCGCCAGCGATCGACCGACCGCTCGAACCGTGCTAGGAACGCTCAACCCGGCAAGCTAGCGATGACGTCGATATCCGGCCCACCAGGCTCGCGTCACCTCTCACCGCGCGAGGCGCCCGATCTCTCGTCGGCGCTTGCCGATGCGCACGTCCAGCCACTCCCCGGCGATGGGTTCCGGGACGAACGCCGGATACGCCACGCGCTCACCGTTGATCGTCACGCCCCCGCCCGCGATCATCCGTCGCGCCTCCCCGCGCGAACTGAACACGCCGGCCTCCGCGAGCAGGACGGCCGCACCCTCAGCCACCGTCCCCAGAGCGAACGTGAACCCACCCGCCGACTCGAACAGCGATCGCAGGGCCTCCGGGTCGGTCACGGCGGCGGTCGAGAACTTCGCCTCGGAGTCGGCGATGGCCCGGGCG
The DNA here is from genome assembly GCA_046716225.1 of Candidatus Limnocylindrales bacterium. GTDB lineage: Bacteria > Chloroflexota > Limnocylindria > Limnocylindrales > CSP1-4 > SPCO01. Next base: position 8,206 of record JBKJXL010000111.1, read on the forward strand.
GCCGCCTCGGCTCCGTGCGTGCGAACCGTGATGTCGCGCGCGAGAGCCCGCTGGGCTGGCCGCGCTTCCGGGTTGCCCGCCGCCTCAGCCTCGAGCGCCTCGATCGGCTCGCGGCCGAGTTCCGTGAACCACCGCAGGTAGGTCCCGACATCTCGATCGTCTGTGTTCACCCAGTACTGGTAGAACGCATATGGCGAGGTCCGTGCCGGATCCAGCCAGACCGAGTCCCCAGCCTCGCTCTTCCCGAACTTCGTGCCGGACGGCGAGAGCAGGAGCTTGTAGGCGAGGCCATGGGCAGGCTGGGCATCCTCCCCTGCCCCGTTCGTGCGGCGGATCAGTTCCAGGCCGGCCGTGATGTTGCCCCACTGGTCGGCGCCACCCATCTGCATCTCCACGCCCATCGTCCGGTGGAGGTGCTCGAAGTCGTGGGCCTGCAGCAGCATGTAGCTGAACTCGGTGAACGACAGGCCCTTCTCAAGCCGCACCTGGACGGAGTCCTTGGCCAGCATGTACGGGATCGTGAAGTGCTTGCCGGTCTCGCGCAGGAACTCGATCAGGCCAAGCCCGCCGAGCCAGTCCAGGTTGTTGACCAGCACCGCCCCACCGTCGGCACGCGACGGCGAGAAGTCGAGGAACCGCTCCAGCTGGCCGCGCAGCGCCACCACATTCGCCTCGAGCGTGTCGCGGTCCAGCAGGTTCCGTTCGGACGAGCGCCCCGACGGGTCGCCGATCATCCCGGTGCCGCCCCCGACGAGCGCCACGGGCCGCCCACCGAACCGCTGCAGGCGCAACAGCCCGAAGATCGGCACGAGATGCCCGACGTGCAGGGACGCTGCAGACGGGTCGAATCCGTTGTAGCCGGCGATGGTCCGACCGGTCGCCAGACGCGCCGGCAGTCCTGGCGTCGTTGCGTGCAGGATGCCCCGCCAGTCGAGTTCGGCGAGGAGCCCGGCAGGCCCGCTCGCTGCGGCGGACGTCACAGTCCCGGCGGACGGGTCGTCTGGAGTGGCCGGGAGGCGTCTGACCGTTCGTTCACGCCCCCTATGCTATCGTGCGGCCACTCATGCACACCAGCCTCGCGCGTCGCCAGCGCCACAGACGGGCGCTCCAGCGCCGCCCCAAGGCGGGTGGCTCGACGATCCGTCGAGTCGCGATCGCCATCCCGATCCTGCTGCTCGTCCTCGCCGTCATCACGACCGGGACCGGACTGGTCTTCGCCGTGGGCACCTACAACCAATACGCGGCCGGCCTCCCCGACCCGAAGACAGCCCTGACCGACCTGCGTTTCGAGCAGCAGACGCGCATCTACGAGCGGACCGGCAAGAGGGAACTCGCCCGCCTGGGTATCCTCAAGCGGGAGGTCGTGGAGTTCGACGACATCCCCGCCGAGATGATCGATGCGACGACGGCGATCGAGGACAAGGACTTCTGGGACAACCCCGGCTTCGACCCGGTCGGCATCGTGTCCGCCGGCATGGACACGCTCGCGGGACGGCCGCGCGGCGCCAGCACGATCACCCAGCAGCTGGTCCGCGCCCGGCTTCTGCCCGGGTGGGCGTTCGAGGGGACCACCTACGAGCGCAAGCTGCGCGAGATCATCCAATCCATCCGCCTCACCGAGGCCTATCCGGGCGAGGCCGGCAAGAAGCAGATCATCACGGCCTACCTCAACCAGAACTTCTACGGGAACTCGAGCTACGGCGTTCAGGCCGCCGCCAAGGGCTACTTCGGGAAGGCGATGAAGGACCTGACCCTCGCCCAGTTCGCCGTTCTGGCCGCGATCCCCCAGTCGCCCTCGAAGTTCGACCTCATGGACAGCGCCGCGGCGATCTGCCTCGACCCCGGCGTCACCCAACCCGACGATTGCACGAAGACCACGCTGATCGTGCCCGACACGGCCGAAGTGGTGGTCCGCCGCGACTACATCCTGGACCTGATGAAGACGCGCAGCCCGCTGACCGGCGACCGATACACGGCCGCCGACTACGACGCCGCAAAGGCGGAACCCGTCGAGCTGACGCCCCCGGCCTCCACCAACTGGAAGGCACCCCATTTCGTATGGCGGGTCCGGGAGGCCCTGTCGGCCATCGTCTGCCCCGACACCCCGACCGACTGTCCGCGCGTCGACACCGGCGGGT
>JBKJXL010000112.1:0-4899 GCA_046716225.1 Candidatus Limnocylindrales bacterium
CGCTCCAGTTGGTCCCGATCGGCCACCGAACCGGTGTCGTCGCCGATGGAGGGCTCGAGCGGGAGCGGACGCACCTGCAGCGACCAGCGCCGCAGCTGTCGACCCTGGTCGGCACAGGCGTTGACCAACAGCCGATGGAGCCAGGCGTCAAATCGATCCGGATCGCGCAGCGAGGGAAGCTGGCGCCACGCGCGGACGAGCGCCTCCTGCACCGCGTCCTCCGCCAGGTCCGACGATCGAAGGATCAGGCGAGCGACCGCGTACAGGCGATCGCCCGCCGAGGTCGCGAGGACCTCGAATGCGTCGTGGTCGCCGCGGGCTGCCGCTTCGACGAGATCGCGCCTCATACCGCTCTCCATCACCAGCGCGGCCTCGGTGGCCTGCGCTGCTCTGTATGACGGATGTCGACGATCGATCTACTCAATACCACGGTGACGTCTCGGACGATCAGGACCGACGGCCACCCGTGAGTTTGACGTAGGCGAGGGTCCCGAGCGTCGCGAGGACGCCGATGGCGATCACGGCGAGGATGGCGAAGGCCGGGTCGCCCATGAGACCCGGGCCCTGTCCGGAACTGCGGGGATCACCCCCGATCGCGCCGCTCGGGCTGGGCGAGGCGGCGAGAACGGGCGTGGCGATCGCGACCAAGAGCAGGACGGCCAGCGACACCGCTCGAAGGACCGCGCCGGGCCTCACAGGAAGGCCTCGGCGATCGCCAACACGATCCCGGTCGTCACGAGGATCAGCCCGACGGCGAGGGTGAGCGCGGCGGCGAGCGGCCGGCGCGGGTGGTCCGCGGCCAGGATCCGCATCGCCTCGTCGGTCTGAAGCGTGGTCAGGATCAGCGGGCGCCCAAGGCCCGCGGCGAGCTGCGGCGCGCCGTGGTCGTCCAGCGACGGGACACCGAGCACGATCGCGTGCTCGACCGTGGAGACGTGCTGGACCCGGAGCCGGACGGGTGTCGTCGGGGCCGTCCCGGCCGGGACGCGGTCGGGGACGTCGGCGGCGGTCCCGATGGATTCGCGCGGCAGGACGACGAGACCGACGTCGAGCTCGTCGTGGTCGACGGTGATCGAGTCGAGCCCCTCGTTGACCACGAATGGCACGGCCTCGCGGCGGTCGTCGAGCGAGCGCCAGGACGATCCTTCGCGGAGGTCCAGGCGCGTCCGTCGGAAGACGAGCGGTCGGTGGGCATCATCCTCGAAGTCCGTCTCCGTATCGATCCGGCCGCTGACCTTCACGTAGCGCGGCGAGGCGCCGGATCCCGCGAGCGCGACGGCATCCGCGATGGTCACGCCGGGCGTCGATGACAGGAGACGGCCGACCCGGTATCGGGGTCCGAACGATCGCAGGATCGCCGCACCGGCGGCCAGCGCGACGAGGCCGACGAGGATGGGCACGAACGGAGTCACGGCCGGGATTCTAACGGCGCGCAGCGAAAGGCCCGAAGAAACCTACCCGACACGTGGGCGTTGATGCGATCGCCGCCGTTAGTGTCGCTCGGCCCCTCCGGGCTGCGTTGAACGGTACGGGCGCGGATGGGGGCGTGGCAATGGGGTTCATCCACCAGATTCGGCGGATCGGCGGCGGTTATCCACCGCCTGTCCACAGGTCAGGCGTCTCGTCCGGTGGCGGGATCGACCGCCCGGACCTGCCCGTCGAACCCGGTCAGGACCATCCGCCCGCCCACGAGCTCGGCCGCCGTGACGACATCGGAGTGGGCGATCCGCCAGGCGACCGTCCCATCCGCCTCGATGGCAAACGTCTCCAGCTCCGACTGGACCACGACGTGCGCCAGCCGGGAGGAGCCGAACAACGCCACGATGGGCGTCGCCGAGCGATGCTCCCATGACGCGTCTCCGGCGACCACGTCCAGCCCGAAGGTGTGGAAGCCATACGCGACCACCAGGAGACCGGTGTCATCCCAGTACAGCCCTCGCGGTTCGTCGTAGATCGCGGACGCGAACCGGGCGGTCCATGCCCCGCGCGGCCCCTCGAGGCGTAGTTCGGCTCGGCACAGCGGCTCGGGGTCCGTCGCCACCCGCGTCCCCAGGTCCACCAGCGATCCCCCCGCCTCGGACAGAGCGAACACGGCCGGTCCCTGGCCGCTGCCCGCCCACCGCCAGCGTGCGCGCAGGCCTCCTGGGTAGGTGATCGTCGCGTTGTGGGGTTCGGCCGTCATGCCGGGCGGTCGTCGAGCGCTGCCGCCTCCACATCCGCGGCCAGGCGTTCCTCGACGATCGGGGCGACCATGGCGTCGGCCAGCGTTCGTAGGGTGGCAGGCGGCACGGGAAAGACGGCCGTCGGGATCCCGGCCGCGGCCCACACCACCGGATAGCGACCGAGCCCTGGATCCATGATCACTCGCGATCGTCGGGCATGGCCGAACGGCGGGATCCCGCCGATGACGAAGCCGGTCAGGTCGTTCGCCTCACGGGCGCTGGCGCGTCGGATGTCGGGCTCACCGGCGACGGCCGCCAGGCGCGCGACGTCGACGCGATCGGGACCCGAGACGAGGCAGATCACCGGCTCCGGACCATCGTCGCGCGGCGCGATGAACACCAGGGACTTGACGATCTGGCCGAGCTCCGTCCCGAGCGCCGCGGCCGCCTCGACCGCGGTATGGGTCGACTCCGGGAAGGTCGTCACCTCCAGGGTCACGCCCTTGCGTTGCGCCGCCTCGAGGACGCGCTGGATCGACGGATGAAGGGCTGGGTCGGGCACGGCGCCGAGTCTAGCATCCGGCTCGCGATGGACGGATCCGCGAAGCGGATGGGGGGTAGCATCACTGGCGATGCAGTCGATCGTGCTGGCCGACGGCGATGTCGGCACTCGTGCGGCGCTCGACGCAGCCTGGCCGGGCTGGCTGGACGACGGCGCGATCGTGGTCGCGGCCGATGGGGGAGCGCGCCATGCGGTCGGGCTGGGGCTGCGGCTCAGCGAGTGGGTCGGGGACGGCGACTCCCTGGGGGAAAGCGGCATCGCGGCGCTTCGTTCGGCCGGGATCGCGGTCCGGCAGGTGGCGGAGGCGAAGGACGAGTCGGACACGGAGTTGGCGGTCCGTGTCGCGCTCCAGCTGGGTGCCGACCGCATCGTCGTCCTCGGGGCGCTGGGCGGTCCTCGCCTGGATCACGCCCTCGCGAACATCGGGTTGCTGGCCGATCCGTCCGTCCGCGACGTCGCGATGAGCCTGCTGTGCCCGAGCGCGCGGGTCACGTTGATCAGCGCTCCGGACCGTGCGGGCGACGCCGTCCGCCGACTCCTGCCAGGTCCGCTCGGCGCGATCGTCTCGCTTCTGCCGCAGGGCGACGGCGTGCGCGGCGTCGCGACCGGCGGACTGGCCTATCCGCTGACGGATGAGCCGCTGCCGGCCGGTCCCGCCCGCGGCCTGTCGAACGTCCGCGTGGCCGCCGACGCCTGGGTCACCGTCCGGGCCGGCCGGCTCCTGGTGATCGAGGCCCCTGCTACGCTCTCGACGTGAGCCTGCCTGCCATCGGCGACCCGGCGCCAGACGTCGTCCTGGACGACGACTCCGGGGTGACCCACTCGCTCGCGGAGCAACGTGGCCGCTGGACCGTCCTGTACTTCTATCCGAAGGACGACACGCCCGGTTGCACCGTCGAGGCGTGCGAGTTCCGCGATACGAACGAGACCATCGCGGAACGCGGCGCCGACGTGTGGGGGATCAGCCCGCAGGGCGCAACCAGCAAGCGCTCGTTCCGCGAGAAGTTCGGCCTGACGTTCACCCTGCTCAGCGACCCGGACCACGCGGTCGCCGCGGCCTACGGGTCGTGGGTCGAGAAGCAGAACTACGGCAGGACCTACTGGGGCGTCGCGCGGACGACATTCCTGGTGGGGCCCGATGGGCGCATCGCCCACGTGTGGCCCAAGGTCCGCCCCGAGGGGCACGCGGCCGACGTGCTGGCGACCCTCGTCTCGGCCCAGGCCGCGGCCGCCGCGAGCTGATGTCGGACCGATCGATCGGACGGGCACGGGAGTCCGCGCAGCGGGATGAGACTTCGCTCGTGGGGGGAGACGAGCGAAGTCCCGGCACGAAGCCTAGCGCCGGGCCGGGCCGGGCGCAAGGATGAGCACGACCGACCCGACGGAGGCCGCCCACGCCTGGCGCCCGGATCGCTTCATGGTCATCGCCGCCCATCCCGACGACGCCGACTTCGGTCCGGCCGGCACGGCCGCCACGTGGATCGACGCAGGCTCCACGGGCTGGCTGGTGTGCTGCACCAGCGGCGACCAGGGCGGGGAGGACCCCGACGTGGACCCGCTCGTCCTGGCTGCCACCCGCGAGGCCGAACAGCGGGCGGCTGCCGACATCATCGGCTATGCGGGTGTCACCTTCCTGCACCAGCCGGATGGTGCCCTCGCCAACGACCTGGCTCTGCGCGAGCACCTCGTTCGCGAGATCCGGACGTTCCGCCCCGACGCCGTCTTCGCGACCGACCCGGAGACGCTGTTCTATCGCGACGGCGGCGTGAATCACACCGATCATCGAGCCGCCGGCTTCGCTGCGGTGGACGCCGTCTACCCGGCCGCGCGCAACCCGATGGCGTTCCCTGCCCTGGCTCGCTCGGGCCTGGCCGCGCATGTCGTACGACGGCTGTACCTGTTCTGGTCCGATCGCCCGAACGCGCGCGTGGACATCTCGACGGCCATGGACCGGAAGATCGCCGCACTGGCGGCCCATGCCACCCAGATCAAGGAGCCCGCCCGGTTGGCCGAGCGTATCCGGACCTGGGGGGCCGAGGAAGGCGAGCCGATCGGAGTGGCAGCCGCGGAGGCGCTGCGCGTCGTCGTCATCGACGAGGACGAGGATGGCGACGAGGCTGAAGGCCCGGGCTGACGCTCCCGGTGCACCACGGGCCCGAGGGGATCCCTCTCAGG
>JBKJXL010000113.1:0-5320 GCA_046716225.1 Candidatus Limnocylindrales bacterium
TCGCTCCTGGACCTGATGGGGATCGGGATCTATCGACTCGATGGCACGCCGATCCGCGCCGGCGATGAGCGGGACGAGACCGACCAGCGGCTGACCGAACCGGAGGTCCGGGGCCTCATCGCCGAGGGCATCGAAGACGTGACCTCGGACCCGGATGGCGAACTGCCATACACCTTCGCCGACCTGCATGCGGGGCTCGCCCCGTTCATGCCCGGGACGTCGGCGGCGGAACTTGCGGACGTCTTCGACACGGCCTATGCGGCTCACGCCGATGAGCTCGTCCCGCAGGTCATGCTCGGGCAGCCGATCGAACCGGCGACGCCGCTCACACGCGTCCATCTGTGGCTACTGTTCGCGGACGGCTTCCTCGAGCCGGCGCAGCCCGCGTCCGCCTCGCTGACGCTCGGACCCCCGCCGACGACGGCGATGTCCAGGTGGGGTACCGCCGGGACCGCGCAGCGGCTCGTCGTCACGCCTCCGGCCGGCATGGGTCCGACGGAGCTGCTCATCCTGATCGGGCGACTCCAGACGGCGGAGTACACCGTTGGACTCCTCGCAGCGGCGGTACCACATACGACCCACGAAGGGCATGGCGGGACCGGCCGGCCGGTCCACCTGGTGGCCAACCTGCTTGACTTCCGGCACGTCGACACGGGGCCGCTGTCGACCCTGCCGAGGCGGACGGCTCAACGTCCGACCATCGACATCACGCTCGATTCGACCGACCCAGGCATCTGGCTGGACCACGGCAGCTTCGCGCTCGGCCTGGGCCGGGCCCAGGCCACGAGCGACGCCGTCGCTGACACATTCACGCCGAGACGTGAGGACGCGGACGGGCGCGGCGAGGAGGTCTACGTCGCCGCCTGGTTCCATGCTCGAGCGCCGAAGGCGCAGGTCATCGCGAGCCTGTTCGATGTGCCCTTCAGCCCCAGCCAGCTGTCTCGGCTGGTCCCGGGCGACATGCGTTCCCCACCCGCGGCGGTGCTCATCACCTGGCACGCAGAGGACGGGATCTGGCTGACGATCGAGAACGAGTACACCATCGACCTCGGGCTGCGCGAGATCGTGGCTCTCGGCGATGCATCGGCGACCGGCCTCGATGAAGTGTCCGGATTCCTGCCACGACGGGACGACGGGATCTATCGAGGCACGATCCGAGCGTCCGGATACGTGGACGCCAAGTGCGACTTCCTCGGCGACACCATCGATGAGCACCTCGAGGCACGACAACTCATGGACGTGTATGCCACGATCGAGCCTGCCGGCCGACGAGTGTCGACCCTCGATGTCGTCCATGACGGCTCGCCTGGCGGTCAGGACCTGCATCTGACCTTCTATCCCGCCGGGCCACCAGAGCTCAGTGACGGGGACTGCATCAAGCCGGTCCAGTCGCAGGGGGGCGGACCGCTCGGTCTCACCAACCTCAAGTACAAGTGGTTCAACGACACGCGCTGGACCGACCCGAGACTTGGCTACACGATCATGCTGCCGAACGAGGGCCTGCTCGACTACAGCGACGTCAGGCTCTCGGCGGGGTCACTCAGTGGACCCGGCGGGATCTCGGGTGTCGATTCGACGTGGCGCATCAAGGTGCGGTGGGTCAAACCCTAGGCAGGTCGATCAAGGACGAAGACGAGGTAGGGCATCGCCTCGGCATCGAAGGCGGCGCCTTCGAACGTGAAGCCCAGCTTGTCGACCAGACGGCGACTGGCCTGGTTGGGCGAATCGAGCACCGTGATGATGCGGTCGACGTCGAGGCGGACCCAGGCGTCGGCGATGACCGCCAGGCCGGTCTCGGTGGCCACCCCGCGACCTTGCCAGCGGGTCGCGAACAGGCAGCCGAACTCCGGGTTCGGACCGCCCACGGGCGGTTCGCTCGTCATGAGGCCGCTGACCCCGACGAACGCGCCGTCCGGGTCGCGGACGGTCCAGGCGACGAAGCCGCGGACCGCGCCTTCCCGCGAACCACGGGATGAACTCGTCGGCGGCGAGGCCCGGCTTGTCGGCATCCTCGATCTCTGGCCCCCACCTGATCACATTCGGGTCCGGGACGATGTCGGTGACGAACTCGGGCCAGTCGCGCTCGGGCTCGAACGGCGTCAGGACGAACCGCTGGGTGGTCAGCATGGTGTCGACCATGGTCCGGCCCGGATCAGCCGTGCGGGACGGACTGGTGCGCGAGGTACTCAAGGAAGTCGAGCTTGGTCACGACTCCGGCCGGGCGATCGCCTCGGACCGCGACCAGCGCGGACGCCCCGCCGGACAGCAGCGCGAACGCCTCGTCGAGCGTGGCCGAGGCTTCGACCAGCGGCAGCGGCGCATCCATGACCTCGCCGACGGTCCGCTCCACGACACTCGGGTCGCGGAACGCGCGTTCGAGCAGGCCCTTCTCGCTGATCGAACCGACCAGCCCCACGACCGCGTCGCCCTCGGCATCCTCCGAGACGGGGAGCTGGCTGATGCCGTACGCCTGGAGCGTGGCGATGGCGTCGCCGACGCGTTCCGTGGTCCGCGCGACGACCACCGCGGGCATGTCGGGGGCGTGGTGTCGGTCGGCGAGGAGTTCGGAGACTCGCGTGGCCGCGCCGGTGGTCGCCAACAGGCCGTTGACCCGCATCCATTCGTCGTTGTAGATCTTCGAGAGATAGTTCCGGCCGCTGTCGGGAAGGAGGACGACGACGACCGCATCGTCGGCATCGGGGGTCCCGGCGAGTTCACGGACGATCCCGCGCGCGGCCACCATCGCCGTTCCGCACGAACCGCCCGACAGGATCCCCTCCTCGCGGGTGAGCCGGCGGGCCATCGCGAAGGCGTCGCGATCGCTGACCCTGACCCAGCGGTCGACGACTGTGGGGTCGTGGGTGCCGGGCATGAAGTCCTCGACGACGCCCTCGGTCAGATACGGGCGCGCGGTGTCGCCCGAGAGGACACTGCCCTCCGGGTCCGCGCCGATGACCTGGATGTCCCTGTTACGTGCCTTGAGTGCACGAGCAGCGCCGGTGATCGTACCGCCGGTCCCGACGCTCGCGACGAAGTGGGTGATCCGACCCTCGGTCTGGTCCCAGAGCTCCGGGCCGGTCGTCTGCTCATGCGCCGCCGGGTTCTCCTGGTTCCAGTACTGGTCCGGCTTGAACGCGCCCGGGATGTCACGTGCCAACCGGGCCGCCACGGAGTAGTAACTCTCCGGCGACTCGGGCGGGACGTTGGTCGGGCAGAGCACGACCTCCGCGCCGTAGGCTCGAAGGAGCTGCTGTTTCTCGGCGGACTGCTTGTCGGCCATCACGAAGATGCAGCGATACCCCTTGAGTGCGGCCGCGATCGCCAGGCCGTGGCCGGTGTTGCCGCTGGTGGGCTCGATGATCGTGCCGCCCGGCTTGAGCAAGCCGGCTCCCTCCGCCGCTTCGATCATCGGCAGGCCGATGCGGTCCTTCACCGACCCACCCGGGTTGAGCATCTCGAGCTTCGCGAGGAGCAGCGGCTGCGCATCGAGCGGGCCGAGGTCGCGGACCACGCGGGTGATCCGGACGAGCGGCGTCCCCCCGACCAGCTCCAGGATCGACTCGGCGTACTGCATCGCCCCGAGGATACCGTGCGGGCCTGGGCTGACGGGGGCCTGGCGTGCGGGGGGCCGGGACTCCATCCTTGTCAGATTCCCATCAAGGAATCATCTGACACCCAGCGACGCTCGGCACTGCCAGATTCCCACCATACGGCCGCTAGGCAGGCACGCGGCTCCCATCGGCCACTTCAGGTCCTCCATCCACGCTCAGCCTGGGCTCGATCAGCGACACGAACCCGCCGGATCGGCCGAACGGCCTGCCTAGCGGCCATCCCACGGGAATCTGTCCAGAATGTCAGCCCAGCGATACTGCCGATCGGATCGGAGAGCCATGCTCGAACCGAACGTCGCCCGTCGGGCATGGCCGCGCCGAGCATCACGGCGTGCGCCTGGACTCGGCGCCGGTTCGTGCGACTGTCTCGGATGATCAAGTAGGCCGAGACTGTGACCGCGTCCCAACCCCGCTCCAGCCCGATCTCTCTGGCCAGGCGGCGCTTGCGATCGAGCGTTCCGAGGAGCTCGTTGACATCGACGATCTCGGTCTTGAGTTCGATCACGAGGAGCGCGCGCCGGCCCGCATGCCATCCGAGGATGTCGACCACACCCGCTCGCCGTAGATCGCGAACGAGGCTTCGGGCGCCAACGACCAGTCCGGCCACCTGGATCCGAACTCGCGGGCGACTGATTCGTGCAACTCGGAGTGTGCACGGTTCAGCAGTCGATCTAGGTCGCCGGCGTGCCACCGAGGCACGAGGTCGACGCGGATCTCCAGCGCGGCCGCGATCGCGCGCAGACCATCGATCGACTGCTGCCCGATCTGCCCTCGCTCGATGCGGGACACCGCCGATCCCGACGCCCCGGCCCGGCTGGCGAGATCGGACTGGCGCCAACCGCGCGCCTGGCGCACTCGCCGGATGACGGTCCCGAGGCGGAAGTCGTCCATCGACCGATCATGTCGGCCGACGATTACCGGTCACTCATCGCAAGATGGCCCACCCGTTGAACCGTACATCCGTTCTAGAACGCAACCGGTGGAAACCCCGTGGACAACGCCACCCCGGGCCGTGGACAACCGACCCTCCTCGTGTGGATGATCCGACCCGCAGCGTGGACGAACGGCCCCGGAGCGTGGGGCGAGCGTGGATTCACCAAACCACCACATGTAGTGATGGGTCGAACATACCAACCACTACATCTTGTGGTTTTGGGCTTGACTGAGCCCGGCCAGCAGCGTATCGTTCGTGGGGTCGCCTGATCACCGAACCCCGCCCGACACGCTCCGCCACCGGCTCCATCCGCCGGTCCCGGAGTGGCCCCCAAGGAACCTTCGGGACGATGACGACACCGGGAAGCGGCAGCTACGGCTCGCCGGCACGCAACGAGACGCGAGGAGAGAGGCAGATGGCCCAGGCAAGCAGCGACGCGATCCCCGTCATGAGCCCAGGGACCAAGGGCAAGAAGGGCGCGACACAGACGGCCAGCGCGACACAGACCGCCAGCGCGGCACAGACGGCCGCCACCGCGGCCCACGCCCAACTGACCGGACCGTACGGCGCCAGCTTCGATGGCACCGCGCCGGACGGCTCCCCCGCCCGTGGCCTCACCTTCGAGCGTCGCTTCACTCGCCCGGACGTCCACCCCTACGACGAGATCACCTGGGAGTACCGCACGGCCGGCATCGCCAACGAGAGCGGCAGGAGCGTCTTCGAGCAGAAGGACGTCGAGGTCCCCGACTTCTGGTCCCAGCTCGCCACCAACGTC
>JBKJXL010000114.1:0-4361 GCA_046716225.1 Candidatus Limnocylindrales bacterium
ATCGCATGACCGTGATCCGAGGCCTCGTGGCGGATCGTGTCCGGATCCCGTTTCGGCGCCCCTTCCCGACCGCTTCCGGGATGTGGCTGGAACGCGACACGTGGCTCATCCGGGTGCTTGGCACGGATGGCCGGACAGGGCTTGGCGAAGCGGTCCTGGAACCCGGGCCGGCCGACGTGACGGAGACGATCCTGGCGGCCCTGATCCGTGAGGTGGTCGACGGAGCCGCGCATGGCCGACTTCCCTCGCGATGGGACCTTGAGCTGCACGGGCCGCCGGGCCGAGCCCTGAACGCGGCGATCGAGAGTGCGTTGCTGGACCTGGAGCGCCCGGCCGTGTTGCCGGAGCTCGGGCTCGACGCCGACGGGATCGGGGTGAACGCAACGGTGCCGTCCCTGGGCGTGGCCGCTGCAGCCGAAGCCGCCCTGCAGTCCGTGGAGTCGGGCTTCCTGACGCTCAAGATCAAAGCCGGCTCGGAACGCGAGACCGAGGTCCTGGTGGACCGGATCCGCGCCATCCGCACGGCGGTCGGCCCGAATGTGCGGCTGCGTCTCGACGTGAATGGGGCGTGGGATCTCGACACCGCGGAGGACCGGCTGATCGCGATCGCGCGCTTCGACATCGAATACGTGGAACAGCCGCTGATGGCCCTCGACATCGATGGTCTGGCGGAGCTTCGCCGCCGGGTACGCGTCCCGATCGCCGCCGACGAAGCGGCGTCGTCCGTGCCGGCCGTCCGGGCGCTGCTGGCGGCAGACGCCGTGGACGTCCTGGTGGTGAAACCCGCCAGGGTGGGCGGACCGTCCGCCGTGACCGAGATCGCCGAGATAGCCGCGGCGCGAGGCGTGCCCGTGGTCCTCAGCACGTTGTTCGAGACGGGCGTGGGGATCGCGGCGGCCTTGTCCATGGCTGCTGCGCTGCCGGATGTGGGACCGGAGACATCGGACGACCCGCCGGACCACGGGCTGGCGACGGCGGGCCTCCTTGAGTACGACCTGCTGCTCGAGTCATTGCTCGTGGCGGACGGCCGGATGCACGCTCCGTGCGGGCCGGGGAGTGGCGGTCTCGGGATCTCGCTGGATGTGGGCGCGCTGGACCGGTTCCGGGTGGAGTCGGTCGGGGCTGTGGGCTGATGGGGCTCGTCCCGCTCGCGTTTTCGGCCCGGTCACAGGCAGGCGCGTCGCCCGACGCGATCGCCGTGGTCGATGGCTGGGATCGCTGGACGTGGCGCGACCTTGATGCGGGCGCGGACGCAGTGGCTCGTGGCCTGCATGGCGCCGGCATCGAAGCGGGTGTGCGAGTCGCGTTGCTAGCGTTGCCATCGGCCGCCGCCATCGTGGCATTGCACGGGATCGCGCGCGTGGGAGCCGTGGCGGTCCCGCTCCGGATCGGCCTCACCGCCACGGAATCTGCGGCCGCCGTCGAAATCACGGACCCACGGATCCTCGTCTACGGGAGCGGGCTGGAGTCGGCGACGGTAGCCCTCGGGCGGCCGGTCCTGGCGCTCGATGACCTCCTCATCCAGGGCACGACCGCCCAGCCATTCGACATCCCGAAGATGGATTCCGCCGCACCTGCTGTCGTCGTTCTCACGTCCGGGACCACCGGGCGACCCAGGGCCGCGGTCCTCTCGACGGCCGCGTTCATCGCCAGCGCCGAGGTCTGGCTGGCCGCCCTGCCGCCCGCGACCGCCTGGCTGCTGTCATTGGGACTGGCACACGTTGCGGGCATCGGGATCGCCTGGCGTGCCGCGCTACAGGGTGTCCCGATGGTCGTGTTGCCCCGCTCGGATCCAGCGCTCATTGCCGCCGCATTGACCGGCGACCCGGCGCCAAGTCACGTCTCACTGGTACCCACCACCCTGGCCAGGCTGCTTGATACGGTCCACGATGCGGGCCCACCCCCAACACTTCGCGCCGTCCTCCTTGGCGGTGGCCCGATCCCGCCCGAGCTGGTGAGCAGGGCGATCCGTGCCGGTTGGCCGGTCGTGCCCACGTACGGACTCACCGAGGCGGGCTCCGGCGTGACGGCGCTGCCGACCAGCGAGGCGGCCGACCATCCAGAGAGTGCCGGTAGGGCGATGCCGGGCGTCGCTATCCGGATCGACAGGCCCGACGAGACGGGCGCCGGCGAGATCCTGGTCCGCACGCCGGCCCGTTTCACGGAGTACCTGGGCGACGCCGCGGACACCTCCTCCATGGTCGCGGAGGATGGCTGGCTGGCGACCGGCGATCTTGGTCGCGTGGACGACGCAGGCCGCCTGACCGTGCTGGATCGTCGAACGGACCGGATCGTGCGCGGAGGCGAGAACGTCTCCCCGATGGAGGTCGAGAGCGTCCTGCTCCGGCATCCGGACATCCTTGAAGCCGCGGTCGTCGCGCGACGCGACGGCACGTGGGGACAGGTGCCTGTCGCCGCGATCGTCCTGCGCGAGGGGGCCGACGATCCCGGTGACGACGCGCTCACGGCGCATTGCCGGGTGGACCTCGCGGCATTCAAGGTGCCCGCCGCGTTCGTGCGACTCCACGAGTTGCCGAAGACTGCCGGCGGCAAGATCCGCCGGGCGGAGCTCCGCGCCAGCCTGGACCCCACTCCCGCCCCCGCAACGGCCCCGCCGCATGCCAGCTCCTCGCCGCCCCGACTGCTTCACCTCGAGCGGCCGGACGGCGTGCGCCTCGCGTACCAGACGGTCGGGAACGGGCCCTCGGCGCTGCTCCTCCTGCACGGGACGTTATCGACCGCTGGCCAGTTGTCCGGTCTAGCCCGCATCCTCGCCGAGTCGGGCGAGTTCACGGTCCTCGCCCTGGATCGGCGGGGGAGTGGCGGCAGCCGGCTCGCAGATCCGGCGCCCGTTGGGATGGAAGTCCACGTTTCGGATGTCGAAGCGGTGCTTGATGCCGAGGGGGTGAGCACCTCGGTCGTCGTCGGCGTGAGCTTCGGTGGGGTCGTTGCCCTCGAGTTCGCCGCCCGCGTGCCAGGCCGGACCGCAGCCGTGGTCGCATATGAGCCGCCATACGGACCCGTGGCGGACGCGGATACCCAGCGTGCGTTCAGGATGGTGGCGGTGGCCACGGAGCGAGCCCACAGGACAGGCGGCAGGAGCGCCGCCGCCGAGGCGTTCATGCGGGGCGTGGCGGGAGTCGGAGCGTGGGATCGGCTTCCGGAGCGTACTCGCGCGTTCCTGGGTAACGAGGGGGACGGCGCCTACATCGATTCGGGGATGCCCGTCCTTGATCCCTCCGGCCTGCCCGGGATCAACGTGCCCGTGACCGTGCTGACCGGGGGGGCTAGCGAGCCGTTCTATCGGCCCATCGCTGACGTGCTCGCGGCGCGCATCCCCGGCGCTCGAGAGGTCCATCTTCCCGGCATGACGCATGCTTCACCCATCACGGACCCAGATCCCATCGCCGATGCTGTCCTGTTGGCCGTGGCCGTCACAGGGATCCCACGCATGACCATGTCACGAGACGAAGTCCCTTCCGGTCGAGCGACCGAGCAGGGCAACGTCGCGTCGCCGGCGGAGGTCGGCGCGATGTTCGACGGGATCGCCCGCGTCTACGACCCGATGAACCTGGTCATCTCGGCGTTCCAGGAACCACGCTGGCGAAAGCGGGCGGTGCAGCTGGCGGCCGTCAAGCCGGGTGACCGGCTGCTGGACGTGGCGACCGGGACCGGCAAAGTGGCTGCAGACCTGCACGCGCACGCCCAACCCGGCGGATCGGTGCTGGCTGTGGACATCTCGCCCGGCATGATCGACGGCGCGAAACGGCGGTTCGTGAGCCGCGCCGGCCTCGAATTCGTGGTGGGCGACGCCATGGCCCTGCCGACCGAGGACGCCACCTTCGATGCGGCGACCATCGCCTTCGGGATGCGCAACCTGCCCGACTACCGGAAGGGCTTCGCGGAGATGGCGCGCTCCGTTCGGCCGGGCGGCCGGGTGGTCTGTCTGGAGATCGCGAAGCCTCGGAACAGGCTGGCGCGACTCCTGCAGTTCTGGTTCGACCAGATCGTGCCGGTGGTCGGACGGCTGGCTGGTCAGGGCGGCGCGTATGGCTATCTCGTCCGCAGCGTGAGAGGCTATCCCGGCCCGGATCGGATCGCCGAGATCATGCGCGAGGCCGGACTCCACGATGTCAGCTGGCAGGGCATGACCGGCGGCATCGTGACCCTCCACGTGGGGACGGTGCCCGAGTGGTCGCCCTAACGGCGCTCTGGTATGCGCCCCAGATGACCAGCCACTCCCTCACCTCAGCCGTTTCGGCCAACGCGCCCGTATCGAGTGCGCTAGGGACTTCCGAAGAAGCTATCTCGTAGCGGAACTCAAGGACGTCGAGCTGCGCCCGGAGCGACCGCCCTTGGTC
>JBKJXL010000115.1:0-8388 GCA_046716225.1 Candidatus Limnocylindrales bacterium
GCCGACGGAAGGTCCCCTCGCCATGTGTCGAGGCGCCCACGCTGGACCCGAAGCCGGATCCCGGACGACCCGACCGGCTCGCGCGCGAGCCCCTCGCGCAGGAAGCCGTCCGCTTCGTCCCACCGACCGAGCGCCAGCGCGGTCTTGGCGGCGATGGCCAACAGTAGCCCGCCGTACGTGCGCTCCATGCCGAGGGCGCGAACCTGGTCCCAGCCGGCCACCGCGGTCTCGAGTGCCTCGACCGGACGACCCACCCGATCGAGCAGGGTGGCCAGGTTGGTCGCACCCAGCGCCACACCCTCCGCACCGCGCAGGCGCTCGGCGATAGCGACGCCGGCGCGGATGCGCTCGATCCCGTCGTCGACTCGCCCGAGCAACGCCAGATCCCAGCCAAGGATACCGAGGGCGAACGCCTCATCGGCGGCCGACTCGGCGGCAAGGGCCACCGCCAGCGCCTCCTCCGCGACGGGGATCGACTCGGCGAATCGCCCCGTGAACATCAGGATACCGGCGTGGTGGGCCAGGATCCGAGCTCGCGTCGCGGTCGGGGGATCCGTGGGGATCAGGCGCTCGGCCTCCGCCACGGCGGCCGCCGCAGCGGCGCGATCGCCGGCTTCCCACAGATACCAGCGCAGACGCTCATGGAGTTCCGCGGCACGCGCCGGGTCCGCGTCGGCACCGAGTCCCGCGATGGCCTGGCGTCCGAACCCGACCGCAGCCTCGCGCTCGCCGATGACCGCGGCCGTCGCAGCGGCGCGAGCGAGGATCTCCACTCGACCCGCGGGAGACGTCGCGGCTGCGTCGGGAACGCGATCCCACAGTTCCAGGGCGCGCCGGTAGTGCCGCAGCGCCTCGAGCCAGGCATACCCCCGTTCCGCGGCCCTGGCGGCGTCGATCGTCGCGCCCAACGCCCGTCGCTCATCACCGGCCGCGTCCCAGTGGTACGCGAGTTCCGCCGCTGAGACCGCCGGCCCGCCAGCGCCTCCGCCACCCGAGCCGTCGGAGCCGGAGGCGCCGCGGCGCCGTTCCAGGGCGTTGGCGAACGCGGCGTGATGACGGGCTCGTTCACCCGGAAAGAGATCGGCGTGGATGACGTCCTTGAGCAGGGCGTGACGGAAGACGAGATGAGGATCGGCGGCCCCTCCGGCGGCCACGAGGATGCGTCGGTCCAGGACTTCGCGGAGTGCCTCGCGGACTGCGCCCGGGGGCCGCTCGGCGACCTCGATGAGCAGGTCGTCGTCGATCCGAGCGCCGGCCGCAGAGGCGATGCGCAGGATCTCCTGACCCGACTCGGAGACCAGCGCGATCCTCGCCAGCACGACATCTCGAAGTCGCGCCGGCAGGTCGCCGTCGTCGAGGTCCTGCGACACGGCGGCGACCTGCTCGGCATAGAACGGGTTGCCGCCCGTTCGTTCCAGGGTTCGATCCACGAGGCCGGCATCCGGGACACGGCCAAGCTCGTCCTCGATCAACAGCGCCAGCTCGGCCCGATCGAACCGGCCGAGATCGATCCGGTCCACCCGTTCGCCGCGCTCGAGTTCCGCCAGGAACGCCATGACCGCATGGCGAGGATCCAGCTCGTCGGTGCGGATGGTGGCGATGAGCAGGACGCGCTCATCGCGCAGGTTCCGGACGAGGAACGCCAGCAACGCCCGTGTCGACGGATCCGCCCACTGGAGATCCTCCACGACGAGCATCACGGGGCTGATCCTGGCGAGGCGTTCGAGGACGCCGAAGACCAGTTCGAACAGGCGCACCTGGGCGTACGGGTCGTCCGAGGCGTCGTCGGGCTGGGCGGCGGCCGTCACGGCCGGCAGTTCAACGCGATCCAGGCGACCACGGGCCTCGGGGAGCAGCCGGGCCAACTCCCGTCGGTTCGGGCCGAGCAACGCCGGCAGCGCGCCCGGGTCCACGTCGCGGACCAGGTCGCGAAACCCCTCGACGAACGGGCCGTAAGGCAGGCCACCCGTGTCGAACGGCAGACAGCCTCCGACCAACACACGGGTCCCGGCGCCTTCCACGACTCGACCGAATGCCTCGACGAGCTTCGACTTCCCGATCCCCGCCTCCCCGGCGACGATGACGACCCGGGACTCGCCGGCGATCGACCGGTCATGGGCGGAGGCGAGACGCTCCAGCTCGGAGGTCCGTCCGATGAACGCCCGGCCGCGAACGCCTTCCATGACCCGGCGATGATAGGCGCGCCGGCGCGCCCGACGTCTCGGCCCTCGCTCGACGAGCTGGAGCCGAACGGTCACGCGCTGAGGCCCGCCGACTCGAGGCGAGCCCGGAGTCGACCGCGGGCGCGGCACAGCCGGGTCCGCGTGGCCGGGCCGGATCGACCGATCATCCCCGCGATCTCCTCGGATCGATAGCCCTGGGCCGCCAGGATGACGATGCGGCGGTCGTCGCCGGCCAGTGTCGCGAGGACCTCGTGGAGCAGACGGTCGCGCTCCCGACCGACGACCTCGTCCTCGGGCGACGGCGCGACGTCACGCTTCAGCAACGCCGGCAGGGCGCGGGTAGCCACACCGGCTCGCCGTGATCGGCTGACCGCCAGGTTCGCCCCCACGCGGTACAGCCAGGCGCTGGCGTCGTCAGGCATGCGCCCGGCACGGATCTCGGTCGCGAGCTTCAGGAACGCCTCGCTGACGAGGTCGTCCGCGAGGACCGGATCGCGCGTGAGCATGATGAACCGCCCCCGAAGGCGGGCGGCACACGATCGGTAGATCGCCTCAAGGTCCTGGTCCCGGTCGTGGTCCCGGTGGTGGCCCCGGTCGTGGATGAGCTGGGACTGGAACGGGACCGTCGCGTCGATCGCCATCTGGTGGCCTCCGTCGGTGGTCCGGCCGAGGTGGGCCGGTGGATCCGACGGTCGACGTAAGGCGGGGCGCGTGTCATGCGGCCGGCGCCCTATCGCTCGAGGCGCGGCGCCTCAGATCGCGGGTCCGGCATCGGACAGCGGGCGCTGGCGTCCGCCGCCGTCATCAGACCGACAGGCGGCCGCGCACTCGACGCCCCGGTCAGATGGACGGGCGAACGCGCTCCACGAAGCGACCGATCCGGACGAGCGCCTCCTCCAGCCGCTCGTAGGACGTCGCGTAGCACATCCGCACGTGGCCGGCGCCTGACGGCCCGAACGCATCACCCGGCACGACGGCGACGCGCTCCTCGGTCAGGAGCCGTTCGGTGAATTCGTCCGCGGTCAGACCGGTGGAGGTGATCCGAGGGAACGCGTAGAACGCGCCGCGCGGTTCGAACGTCTCCAGGCCGAGGGCGTTGAGTCCGTCCACCAGCAACCGGCGGCGGCGGTCGTATTCGGCGAGCATGCGTTCCACCTCGGGTTCGCCCTCCACCACGGCCACGAGCGCGGCGTCCTGGGCCGTCGTTGGAGCCGACATGATCCCGTACTGGTGGACCTTGACCATCCCCTCCAGGATCGCGGCAGGCGCGGCGACGTAGCCGACCCGCCAGCCGGTCATCGCATAGGCCTTCGAGAACCCGCCCATGAGGATGGTCCGCTCGCGCATCCCGGGCAGGGCGCTCATCGCGCGGTGCTCGTATGTGCCGTACGCGAGCCGGTCGTAGATCTCGTCGCTGTAGACGAGCAGGTCGTGGTCGACCGCGATCCTTGCGAGCTTGTCCTGCACGGCCTGCGGCAGGACCGCCCCGGTCGGATTGCAGGGGTAGCCCAGGAACAGCGCCTTCGTGCGCGGCGTGATCGCCGCCTCGACGGCCGCCGGATCAAGGACGAAGTCGTCCTCGAAGCGGGTCGGGACCGTCACGACCTCGCCCCCCGCGAAGACGATGGCCGGGATGTACGCCACGTACGACGGCTCGTGCAGGATGATCTCGTCGCCTGGGTCGCACGTGGCACGAAGGGCCAGGTCCACGGCCTCCGAAGCCCCGATCGTGATCAGGAGCTCGGTCGCCGGGTCGTAGCGGACGCCGTAGCGACGCTCCAGGTGGGCCGACAGTGCCTTGCGCAGCTCGAGCGTGCCGAAGTTGCTCGTGTAGTGGGTCCGCCCCTCTCGAAGGCTCTCGACGCCCGCCTCGACGATGATCCGCGGCGTGTCGAAGTCCGGCTCGCCCACGCCCAGGCTGATGACGTCGTCCATCGTCGCGAGGATGTCGAAGAAACGACGGATGCCCGACGGTGGCACGGCGAGCACGCGCTCGGCCAGCACGCGCTCGGCCAGGGGCGGACGGTCGGGACGGCGGTCGGTCTCCATCGTCAGGTCGCCGCGGCGGTCGTGCCGAGCCCCGACGGCTCCTGCATCCGCCAGGCCGCACCGGCGGTGATCGCCTCGTAGCCGCGAGAGAGCTCGAACAGGCCCGCCTCGGACCAAGGCGCCCCGATGAACTGGAGGCCCACCGGCAGGCCGTCAGACAGGCCGCACGGGATGCTGATGCCGGGCAGGCCGGCCATGTTGACCGGCAGCGTGCAGGCGTCCGAGAGGTACATGGACACCGGGTCCGCCATCCGGGCCCCAAAGCGGAAGGCGACCGTTGGGCTGGTCGGCGCCACGAGGGCATCGAAGCCCTGCGCCCAGAGGGCATCGAAGTCCGCCATGATCAGCGTCCGGACCTTCTGCGCCTTCAGGTAGTACGCGTCGTAATAGCCGGCCGAGAGGGCGTACGTGCCGAGCATGATCCGGCGTTTCACCTCGGGCCCGAAGCCGCGACCGCGTGTCGCAAGGTAGTTGGCGAGGACGTCGCCGTCGCCGAGCCGGGGGCCGAAGCGGATGCCGTCGTAGCGGGCCAGGTTGGCCGACGCCTCCGCCGGGGCGACGATGTAGTACGTGGCGAGCCCGTATTCCGTGTGGGGCAGGCTGACCGGCTCGACGATGGCGCCGGCACCCTCGAGGGCCGCGACGGCCTCCCGGATCCGGGCTTCGACCCCCTGCTCCATCCCGGCGACGAAGTACTCCTTGGGGAGTCCGATCCGCTTGCCCTTGAGCGACGCCGCGGCTTCGTCATCGGATGCCGCGAGCTGGAGGAATGCGTCCGGAACCGGCATCGGAGATGAGGTCGAGTCGCGGTCATCGCGCCCCGCGATCGCGTGGAGCAGGGTCGCGGCGTCGCGCGCGTCGCGCGCGAACGGGCCGATCTGATCAAGGGACGAGGCGAAGGCCACGATCCCGTAGCGGCTGACCCGGCCGTACGTCGGCTTGATCCCGACGATCCCGCACAGCGCCGCGGGCTGCCGGATGGAACCGCCCGTATCCGTGCCGATCGACAACGGGACGTGGAACGCCGCCACGGCCGCCGCCGAACCGCCGCTGCTGCCGCCCGGGACGCGCTCGAAATCCCATGGATTGGCGGTGGGGCCATACGCGGAGTGCTCCGTGGACGAACCCATCGCGAACTCGTCCATGTTGGTCTTGCCCAGGATGACCGCGCCGGACGCGCGCAGCCGCTCGGTGATGTGGGCGTCGTACGGAGCGCGGTAGCCCTCGAGGATCTTCGAACCGGCGGTGCACTGTCCGCCCTTGACCGAGACGAGGTCCTTGAGCGCGACGGGGACGCCGGCGAGAGGCGGGAGCGCCGCGAGGGCGGCCGACCCGTCCGCCCGGGCGGCGGCGATGCGCACCTCAGCGGCCCCAGCCTCGCTCATCGCTCGGTCGCGATCGATCGACAGCCACGCGTTCAGGGCCGGATTACCGGCCTCGGCGGCGTCCAGGTGCGCGACGGTCAGCTCGCGAGACGAGACCTCGCCGGCTCGAAGCTTCGTGGCCATCTCATGGGCATGGAGGCGGGTCAGCTCGGTCATGGGGGCGCCTACCGCTCGTCGAGGATGGACGGGACGACGATGAACTCGCCCTGGCGGGCCGGCGCGTTGCCGAGCACGTCCTCGGCCGTGAGCGACGGCCGGACGACGTCGTCGCGCAGGATGTTCTCGAGCTCGATCGTCTGGGCGGTCGGCGGGATGTCGTCGGTCGGCAGCTCGGCGAGGATGGCGTACTGGTCCAGGATGTGGTTGAGCTGCCCCTCGAGCAGCGTCAGCTCGTCATCCGTGAGCCCGAGGCGCGCAAGGTGAGCGACATGCTCGACGTCCGAGCGTGACAGGGTGGCCATCGCTCGATGATAGCCGACGGACCCCGCCCGGCTCCCCGGCGCTCCTTCCGCCCCTCAGGCGAAGGCGCCGTTCACGATCTCCCGAATCGGACGTCGGCTCGGTCACGCGGGCCTCCTCGGTACGAGTCGCCGCACCATAGCACTAGGCCATCTGGCGTCTGGGTACGATGCGCCGATGGCACTCCCCCAGATCCGAGCGATGACACCGGCCGACGTCGATCCGGCGGGCGACGCCCTGCTGCGCAACGACTGGGGCGATCGGCGGGCCAACTTCGCGTTCGCGGCGGCCCATCCGGAGTGCCTCGCCTTCGTCGCGGACGCCGACGGGTCGATCGTGGGGACCGGCATCGCGACCATCAACGGGGCGGTCGGCTGGATCGGCACCATCTGGGTGGATCCGGACTGGCGCCGTCGCGGACTCGGCATGGCCCTCACCGAGGCCACGATCGATGCCGCCGAGGGCGCCCGCTGCCGCACGCTCGTCCTCGTCGCCACCGATGCCGGGCTGCCGATGTACGAGCGGATCGGCTTCGAGGTCCGAACGACGTATCGGATCCTCGAAGCGCCGGGGCTCGGCGGGCGGGTCGCAGATCCGCGCATCCGCGCGTACCGTCCGGACGACCTCACGGCCATGGCCGCCCTGGACCGCCAGGCCACGGGCGAGGACCGTGCGCACCTGCTCAGAGCGTTCGCGGCTCCGGACTCGGCTCGCTGCGTCATCCGCGAAGACGGTTCGATCGGCGGGTTCGTCATCCGAGCGCCGTGGGGCGGTGGCGCCACCATCGCCCCGGACTTGGCCGACGCCGCCACGATCCTGCGGGCTCGACGGGTCGCGGCCGGACCCGAGAAGCGCGTTCGCGCCGGCCTGCTGGCGGAGAACGTCGACGGCGTCAGGATGCTCCTGGCCGATGGCTGGGCCGAGGCGTGGGAGGGCCCGCGATTGGTCCGCGGCGAGCCGCTCGACTGGCACCCGAACGCCATCTGGGGCCAGTTCAACCACGCGATGGGCTAGGCCGCCCCGGGTCCTTCGTGGCCAGCTGTCAGTCGAACGGAGTCGTCCTACTGCGTGTAACGCGTGCGACGGCTTGTCAACCGTCCCACCGCTGTCCGCTTCAGCCCGGAGCTCGCACCGCAAGATTCGCCGATGCGCGTCACAGATCGCTCCGCTGTTCGCCGGCCAGCAGTCGTCGGAAGCCGGCCTCGTCGAGCACGGGCACGCCGAGCTCCTGGGCCTTCGCCAGCTTCGAACCGGCGTTCTCGCCGGCAACCACGTAGTCCGTCTTCTTCGAGACCGAGCCACCGGGCTTGCCGCCAGCCGCTCGGATCGCCTCCTCAGCCTCCGGGCGGCCGAAGCCCTCGAGTGTGCCGGTCACGACGACCGTCTTGCCCTCGAGCGGACCCGCACTCCCCTCCTCGCCCGGTCGCACGACCGGGCGTTCCGGCACGATGCCGACATCCACGAGCTCGCGCAGGACGTCGCGCGTCGCTTCGTCCGTGAACCAGCGCGCGAGTGCGGCGGCGACGGAGCCGCCGATCCCGGAGACCTCGGTGATCGTTTTGGGTTCGTCGGTCGCCAGACGCCGTAGCTCGGCCTCGGCCGCCACGAACCAGGGGTCCGGTACGACCGCCCCATCAGCAGGCGGGAAGACATCCGGCGGCACGCGCGTCGCCAGCCAGCCGGCCAGGTCGATGGCCGTCTGCTCGCCGACCTGCGGCATGCCGAGGCTGTTGAGGACCCGAGCGAACGGCCGACCGACACGCGCTCGTTCGATGCGTGCCGCCAGGTTCTCAGCGCTCTTGCGGGCAAACCGCTCCAGCGACTCGAAGTCCTCGACCGCCAACCGGAAGATGTCGGCGCGGGAGTGGATCATGCCGCGCTCCAGGAGCTGGCTGAGGACCGCCCACCCAGCCCCTTCGATGTCCATCCCGCCGCGGCCGACGAAGTGGCCGTACGCCTGGGCAAGCCGGGCCGGGCAGCGCGGGTTCGGGCAGTAGACGCGGACGGCGCCCTCGTCCTGGACCACGGGCGTGTCGCAGACCGGGCAGCGCTCCGGCATCGAGAACTCGCGCTCCTCGCCAGTTCGCCGCTCCGGGTACGGCCGGACGACCTCCGGGATGACGTCGCCGGCCTTCTGGAGGACGACCCAGTCGCCGATCCGGATGTCCTTGCGCCGGATCTCGTCGAGGTTGTGGAGGGTCGCCCGGGCCACGGTGGAGCCGGCGACCTTGACGGGCTGAAGGTGCGCGACGGGCGTCAGCGTCCCGGTCCGGCCGACGTACGCGACGATGTCCTCGAGGTACGCCTCGACC